>JBCDJE010000756.1:0-2473 GCA_038748185.1 Bacteroidota bacterium | reverse complement strand
TTTCATTATCCACTACTTCATGCATAATTGCTAATATAATAACCATTAAACGTTTTTCCTCTGGGGAAAATTCTTTAAAATTTTTAGGTGCTGATAGAACCACAACAAATGAATTTTCATGATCTATAAATACAGGAGGAGGCACTTTAATATCCAAAGTTGCTGCATATAAGCGATCAATGCCTTGACCATCCATTTCTCCAAATCCAAATTTTTTCATTAATTCTGCTAATAATGGATTTCGCCAATCGCGCTTATGAATTAAATTATAAATGGTTAACCCTGGTAGTAGACCTCCTGGGTTTTCAATTTCAATCCGATTATTAAACATGGCTATTTTAACCGGTTGATGCATTCTTCTGTAATCTCTATGTACCACACTGTTTGCTATAATTTCTCTTAACGGTTGTGTTGTATAAGCAGGGACATCTTCTCTAACTATTCCTTGTATTTTAGGGACAGTCCAAATATTCTGTTGTAACAACTGGATAGCTTGCTCAATTTGCTCAGGTAAACTACCTTGAATCGCATATTTTTTTATAGGTTTATTCCTTGCACTACCTTGAAAGATTTGAAATTCAATATATGCATTACGAAATTGTTTATATGCTTGCGGGTTTTTGGCAAAGCATAGCCATCCAGCAACTGTTATTTCAAATGTCTGTTTTCCATTCGTTAATATACGGTAATCAGTTAGAATGGCTATATTTTTTTGTGAAAAGTAATTATCAGTTTCTAATTGTGGTAGTAATTCAAAAAGTTTAATAAAATCTAGTTCTTCGAGTTTTGCATTTCTTACCACAGATTCATCATAATAGTTATTTGTTGTACTAATTAATAAGTCTTTTATCTCTTGGATACTCATCGGTACAGTTGCTGAACCCGATCGTTTAAAACAAGCTTTACCACCTAATGGCGCACGATCTTTTATAAAGACAGGCTTAGATAAACTTGGTAATATATGAACACAAAGTAATTCTTTTCCACTAATTTCTATTGGAAAAGCATTCACTGATAGACTTGGTTCCTGAGTAGCTTTTGCAAAATGGCCAATTTTTGTAATAATATTATCCCAATTCTCATTAATGCCAATTATTTTGAAATTGTCCACTCCAAAGACAAAACACCCTCCGCGCTCAAGATTCCCAAAAGCATTAATATGCTCCTTAGTTCGCTCATTTTGTATTGAAAGTTTTAATTTAAAATCTAAATAATTATATTCTGCTTTGTTCTTTAAAGCTTCTTCTATTAATTTTTTCCACAATTCACTTTCATTTAACAAGATATATCTCTCTGTTTCTATTCGAAAAATCTAGGTTAAACCTAAATATATCTGATAACCTCTGATAAGAATACATTACTATAGTATGATAAAGCAAGCCTACCCTTAAATCGCTATTCTTAATTTTGATCTAGATATATCTCTTTGTTTCTATTCGAAAAATCTAGGCCAAACCTAAATATATCTGATAACCTCTGATAAAAAAGATGTTGCGGAGTAAAAATACTTTGTTCTAACTAACTGCATACTGACACCTCTTTAGTACTTAGCCATTCGAAATCTCTGCAGCAATTAACTCCGCTTGTCTTAGCACAGTTTCTGTTGCTAATTTTTGCATATCAGGTGGATAACCATACTTTCGCAGCGTTCTTTTTACGGCGACCTTAAGCTTTGCGCGAACACTTTCTTTAATTGTCCAATCAATTGAAGCATTTTGTCGAATATTTTCAGCTAATGTGACTGCAAGCTCTCTTAACCTGTCTTTACCCAGTAACTCCTGTGCACTATTATTATTGGCTACTGCAGTATAAAAAGCATATTCATGATCAGACAGCCCTAATTTTTTAGGCTCTGCATCCATTTCTCTAATATCTTTACTAAGCTTAATTAATTCTTCAATCACTTCAGAAGCTGTAATGATCTTATTAAGATATCGCTTAATCGATCCTTCCAGCATTTCTATTAGTGTTTTGCTTTGAATAAGATTTTTCTTACTGCGCGACTTTATTTCATCATTCAAAAGCTTTTTCAGGGTTTCTATCGCAATATTTTTATGCTCCATATTTTTAATTTCAAGCAAAAATTCTTCAGATAGAATTGAAATCTCTGGCTTTTTAATTCCTGCTGCGTCAAATACATCGATAACTTGATTTGACACCAAAGCCTTATCGATCACTTGGCGAATGGCTGTTTCAACTCCAGCATCTGTTTTATCTGCCCCTAAATAATCAAATTTAACCAGTCTCGCCTTAATGGCTTGGAAAAGTGCCACCTCATCCTTCACATCCATTGCTTGTTCGTGAGGTACAGCAATAGCAAAAGCTTTAGATAAAGCTGTCACCGCATTAGTAAAACGCTGCTTACCATTCTCTAGGCTTAAAATATGATCCTCTGCAGCTAAAATAAGCGAAAGCTTTTTAGCTGTATCTGATGTGAAATAGTCTTCGTAAGTAAAACCATTAAACATTTGTG
>JBCDJE010000755.1:0-2478 GCA_038748185.1 Bacteroidota bacterium | reverse complement strand
GAAATAGTTATGAATATTTATTTGTATAAACCTTTCTTACAATCTAGTAATGTTGAAGAAAAAATGTTTACAGAAGATCTTTTTGAAAATATCCAGAATATCTAGTCTATAACAAGTGATAACATCTTACTATACCTCAAACTTTACTTCAGAAGATGATATGAAAGAAAAGTCATTGTTGTTCAGATCATATTGTATAATGATTTTTGATCTTGGCTATTATCTCTATCTCTACAGAAGTTTGGAGTAATAATAATATTTAATTCAACACATTAAAGATTCAATAGATTATAGTATACATAATCCAACTTATTTAAAAGCTAGATAAAAATATCCATTCACTTATTAGCTAACTGTCCACAAGCTGCATCTATGTCTTTGCCCCTACTTCTCCTCACATTTACATTTACGCCTTTTTTAGTAAGGTATTCTGCGAAAATATCGAGCTTATCTTCTTGGGTATTCAAATAGTTGGCTTCACTGATTGGATTGTATTCGATAATGTTTACTTTACTGGGTAAATGTCTAGTAAATCGATACAACTCTTCGGCATCCTTCAGGCTGTCATTAAAATTATGGAAAACAATGTACTCATAAGTAACCGCATTCTTTGTTTTCTGAAAGTAATACTTCAAAGCCTCACGCAAAACCTCTAAATTATTTTGCTCATTAATCGGCATGATCTGTGCACGTTTTCCATCATTAGCAGCATGTAAAGAAAGTGCCAACCTAAATTTCACCTCTTCATCACCCAATTTTCTGATCATTTTGGCAATACCTGCAGTAGAAACAGTAATTCTCTTGGGCGACATACCCAAACCTTTCGGAGATGTAATGTAATGTACAGACTCCAACACTTGCTTGTAATTAAGCAATGGCTCTCCCATTCCCATGTAAACGATATTACTCAACGGTATTTGAAAGTTCTCTTCTGCTTGTTTAGCGATAGCCACTACTTGATCATAAATCTCACCAGCATCCAAATTCCTTTTTCGATCCATATAACCCGTAGCACAAAACTTACAAGAAAGCGAGCAGCCCACTTGTGAGGAAATACAGGCAGTCATTCTGTTATCAGTAGGTATCAATACTCCTTCTACCAAATGCCCATCATGTAATTTAAAAGCAGATTTAAGCGTACCATCGTTGCTTTGTTGACTGTGATCTACCGTTATCGGATTGATAGTAAAATACTGTTTCAACAACTCACGCGTATTTACTGAAAGGTTGGTCATTTGGTCAAAATCATGGGCAGACTTTTTCCACAACCACTCATAAACTTGCTTTGCCCGAAACGCTTTTTCTCCCTTACTAATTAAAAATTCAGAAATAGCACTTATATCAAGCTTTCTAATATCTTTTCGTATTTCAGTATTTGTTAACATAAAGGCAAAAATAACTAAATATTAATTTTTTGTAGGCAACACCCAATTTGCTAAGTTTTAATTTGCAATTACATTTATGAACATACTATCTTGCGCCCTCTTAAAAATAATCACTTTTGGTAGAGCATGCCTGTTAATAATAAAATAGTTGGAAAATGGAGTTAGTTTTCATGGTAGCCGGTTTTGTATTTGCGGCTTATTCTGTGGTAGCCAACGATGTAATACAAACCTTAGGAACCTTTTTAAGTTCAAATAGAGAAAGACCTTGGTGGATACTTGCAGCTTATACAGGTGGTATTTTAACCATTGTACTTATTTATGGATGGCTTAACTATAATGGCGATGTTTCTTACGGCAGATTAAGCTCCAAAGGCCTCGGCGAATTACCTTCTCCATTTTATTGGTGGTATATACTTCCTCCATTAGTATTACTTATTATCACAAGATTTGGCGTACCAGTAAGTACTACATTTCTCATTCTAAGTATATTTTCTATTAGTAATGATGAAAGTGTAAAAGGCTCTGCAATTGATGTGTTACTAAGTATTTTTTCGGGAGATGCTACCATAAGCAAAATGCTTATAAAATCTTTATCGGGGTATATTGTAGCCTTTTTAGCAGCAATTGTTATATATTTTGGTATTTCTAAGAAAATTGAGCAGTACTTTATTGATAATAAATACTTGAAAGCTGAAAACAAATGGGTGGTATTACAATGGCTCTCCACTGGTTTTTTATGGAGCCAATGGCTTATTCAAGATTTAGCAAATATTTATGTATTTCTTCCTAGGCAACTTCCTTTTTCATATTTAATAGCGTCTCTTGCGCTTATCTTACTACTCATCGCGTATATTTTTTATAATAGAGGTGGTTCGATCCAAAAAATTGTCACTTCAAAAACCAATACGACTGATATACGCTCAGCAACTATTATTGACTTTATCTATGGAATAATTCTTTATATATTTAAAGAACTAAGTAATATTCCTATGAGTACTACTTGGGTATTTGTTGGTTTACTTGCAGGTAGGGAATTTACCATATCTTATCAATTGAACATACAGAGTTTTGCCACGGTATTTAAATTGGTAAT
>JBCDJE010000754.1:0-2483 GCA_038748185.1 Bacteroidota bacterium | reverse complement strand
ATTTCTTTTCTGGGGAAAATATGAACAATTGCATCTATTTCTTTTAATTGAGCTTTAGTTATTTCTTGCCAATCCCAAAAAAAGTCTACGTATCTACATTTTTCTACTACTGAACGAGTATATGCACTACCAATGAAAATAATCTTTATACTAGGAATATACTGCTTTAATATACCTGTGAGTGGAAGTGTTAAAACTACATCTCCTATACTATCAGTTCGACTAATAGCAATTTTTTTAATGTTAGATACCTGTATTATTTGATTGTAATTTTGTTGCTAAAAATAAGAGCGATGGATATTATGTGGTAGATAAAACATTAAATTATCTTTATATTTTACTAAAAAATAAAGCCCAACATTTCACTAATCTTTTCTTCCAGCTTCAAAAAAAAGAAGTTAGAGATTAATTACTCTGATTTTAAAAGAGCATCTGAACCTTCTTTCATTTTTTCAGCATTATCTGCAATGCGTAGTTTTTCTATTATATCGCCAATTTCTCCATTTATCACATTAGGTAAATTATATACTGTATAATTTATCCGGTGGTCGGTTAGTCGGCTTTGAGGAAAATTATATGTTCTAATTTTATCTGAGCGATCACCACTACCTACCATAGACTTTCTTACCGCTCCAACTTCATCATTTTGCTTTTTAAGCTCAACCTCGTAAATACGAGCCCTTAATACACTTAGTGCTTTATCTAAGTTTTTATGTTGCGATTTTTCATCTTGACAAGAAGCAACAATACCAGTGGGTATATGAGTTAGTCTTACAGCAGAATAAGTTGTATTTACAGACTGCCCTCCAGGCCCCGATGCACAAAAAATTTCCTTCTTCACATCTGACATACTTATTTCTACTTCTACATCTTCCATTTCAGGTAGTACAGCTATACTAGCGGCCGAAGTATGTACTCTACCTTGTGTTTCAGTAGCGGGTACTCTTTGCACTCGGTGTACACCTGATTCATACTTCAACTTTCCGTAAACGTCCTCTCCGCTTACTGCAGCAATAATTTCTTTATACCCCCCAGAAGAACCTTCGGTAATATCCATAATGCTAATTTTCCATCCCTGAGATTCTGCGAAGCGCTCGTACATTCTAAATAAATCGCCTGCAAAAATAGCTGCCTCATCACCCCCAGCTCCTCCTCTTATTTCTAATATTACATTCTTGCTGTCATTAGGGTCTTTGGGAATCATCATCGTTTTTAATGCTTCCTCCAAGTCATTTTTTTCTTGTTGAAATAAATCTAACTCCTCCTTTGCCATTTCCCTAAATTCAGGGTCTTTCTCTGTGGAAAGCATTACTTTAGTATTCTCAATATTTTCAATAGTTTCTTTGTATTTATGGTAGTGTTTTACAATTTTTTCTAGTTCTTTATACTCCTTATTGAGTTTTGCATATTTCTTCATGTCTGCCATAGTTTCTGGCAGTACAATCAGTTTACTCACCTCTTCGAATCTATCTTTTAATACTTCTAATTTATTGATCATTATTTCATCTGTTTAAAATCTTTTTTGATTTCCGAATATTCAAAAAAATCAAATGCATTCAGTAACATACTGCTTTACATTAGTTTCTGCTTTTGCGGTTGTCAACAATTTTCATCCCCTTTTCATCCCACTCTCTTAATACATAAGGATCAAAATCTTCTTCGTAAGGTCTGTTTCTATTTACATACTGTGTCTCCTTTTTATTACTGGACTTTGGTCTATCAAAATATTCATACCATCTTCCTACTTTTATATCATCTCGGTATTCGCCTTTCTCTTTTATTCGCCCACTTTCATAAAATGACAGATAAACACCATCTTTTTTATTATATTGAATGGGAATAACTTCTTTTACTTTCTTTTGCTCAATATCATAAAAGGTAATTTTTGAATTCTTAGGATATCCTCTGTAAAAGTATTCTTTTTCAAGCAATTCCATATTATTCCCGTATTTTTCCCATCTGCCATGTTTTGTACCTTTATAGAATATACCTCTATCAACTAAAATACCATCAATAGTTCTTTCATAAGCACCATGAAGTAACATACCCATTTGAGGGTTGTATTTGATTGGATTTACTTTTCCTATTGCTCTCTTTTTTTCATCAAAATAATATACCTCACTAACAAACTTATTTGGTACAATTATTTCCTTTAGAACATACACCTTTCTGAAGATGATATGCTGTCTATTCCTACTATATTCTTTGGTGTATCTTACTTTTGTTTTAGTGCCATAAAAAACTTTCTTCTTACGTTTTTTCTTTTTTACCTTTTTCTTTTCTAATTCAATTGCTGCCGGATTTATTTCTAAAGTTGGCTTAAAATTCGGATTGGTTTGAACTAGCAGCGTGTCTGTTGTAGGTAATGTTTTCTTTTGTTTCTTAGACTGTGCAACACCATGGTGAATAAAAACAAATTGTGCACTTATTAAAAAAGCTATAATTATTAGTAGGCTTTTAAATATGTATTTGCAATTCATAAT
>JBCDJE010000753.1:0-2493 GCA_038748185.1 Bacteroidota bacterium | reverse complement strand
TGATTACGGATTAAATAAATTTGATAGCCATACATTTGATATATATACATATAGTGAGAAGGATAGCTCTTCACTTTCAAGTAATACTATAATGGATATCGTTGAAGATGAGAATCAAAATATCTGGATAGCTACTTGGGGAGGTGGCATTAGTGTTTATAACAGGTCAACAGATACCTTTACTCGATTATTAGGAAACAAAAGTGGGAATTTTTCAGCGAAGAATATATACGATCTTCTTATCGATTCAAAAAACAGATTATGGGTTGGTACATTAAGTGAAGGGCTTATACTTTTAGATAGAAAAACATTTAACTGTACTATTTTTCAGCATCACCCCGATGACCCTGAAAGTTTAAGTTATAATAGAGTAAGCGCTATTGAAGAAGATCATAAAGGCAATTTATGGATTGGCACATTAGGCGGTGGATTGAACTATTTTAATCCATCAATAGAAAAATTCACCCGCTTTATCCATCATACTAATGAGCCAAGTAGTATAAGTAGCAATGAAGTAAGTGATCTACTGTTCGATAGTAAAAACAGATTATGGGTTGGCACTTGGGATAAACTCAATTTATTGGAAAGTACCAGTAAGGACTTTATTCATTTTGAGCATCGCTCATCGGATAATACCAGTTTATCAAATAATCAGGTATGGAGTATTACCGAAGGGGCATCTGGAGAAATATGGATAGGCACTGATAATGGATTAAATTACTTTAATGAAAGTACTCAAAATTTCAATGCTTATAAACATTACAGCTTTAATCTTAAGAGTATAGGAGCTAATTCTGTAAAGCATGTTTATATAGATAGAGATGAACAATTATGGACTGCTACTTTCAACGGCGGAGTAAGTTTGGCACACGAAAGTTTTGTGCAATTTGATCATTTTTATGCTACAAAAGATGAAAATGCCCTTTCTCATTCAGATGTAAGTGCTACTTTATTTACTTCCGGAGGATATCTATTGGTGGGAACAGATGGAGGTGGACTCAATATATTTCATCGTAGTAAAAATTATTTTGAGCATTTCAAGTATCAAAAAGATACTATCAACACAGTGAGTAACGATAAAATTAAAACCCTTTACGAAGATAGTAAAGGAAGGATATGGATTGGATATTGGGATGGAGGATTAGATTTATTTGATATAAGAAGAAAGACATTCCAACATTTTAAATTTCAAAATCATAGTGTTGATAGACCAGAGATGAATAACAATGTAATGTCCATCACAGAAGACGACCATGGCAATTTGTGGTTAGCCACTTTTGGAGGAGGAATTACTAAATTTAGTCCTGAAACAGGTGCTACTCATTTTTTTACAGACAATATCTATGTCCCTAATTATTTAAAAGATAAATTCTTTAGATGTGTATTATTTGATAGAAAAGGTAATATTCTTGGAGGTGCTAACAATGGAACACTTCAACTAATAAATACTCAAACAAACGAAGTTAATACTATTGATTTGCTTAATAATCGTTCAGGAAGATTTCCTATACTGGCTTTGTACCAAGATACAAAAGAAAGAATATGGATTGGTACTGGTAGTGGTGGTCTGTTCATGATGGATCCAGAAACCTCAGAGATTATAGAATTTACCACTGAAGATGGCTTACCAAGTAATAACATCAATGGCATTATAGAAGATAAGAATGGATATTTATGGCTATCTACAACCTATGGACTCTGCAGGTTTGACCCAGAAAGTAAAAATATTGAAAATTATAGTACAAGTCAGGGCTTACAAAGCTTACAGTTTAATAGGCAGTCTTTCTCAAAAAATAGTTTAGGAGAGTTTGCTCTTGGTGGCCCGAAGGGATTAAATATTTTCCATTCTGATAGCCTGCAAACGTTTAGCAGAGAAATTCCAATAATCTTTACCAATTTTCAGATATTTAATGAACCAGTTTCTATTGGTACAGAAGGCTCTCTTTTAGAAAAAGTGATAGATGAAACTAGTGAACTTACGCTTTCATATCAGCATTCGGTTTTTAGTATTTCTTTTAGTGGAATAGATTTCGTACAGCCAGATAAATTGAAATATAAATACCGTTTGCAAGGTTTTGTGGATGAAGACTGGCAATATGCAGGCAATGAGCAAAGAGTAACATATACTAATTTAAAACCTGATGAATACATTTTTAGTGTCAAAATTGATGATGACAATCTCGAGAATACTTACCCAGAGCGTATGCTTAGTATTGTTATTTCTCCACCTTGGTGGCAGACTTGGTGGTTTAGGATCTTGATCTTATTAACTGGCTCTTTTGCTGCTATTTCTTCATTCACTTTTTCTAATTCTTCAGACTGAACCTGAATCTCCTCATTTTGATCTTGTATTAGCTCATTTTTTTCTTTTAGAGATTTATTAGCATCCTGTAACTCAACCGTCCGTTCAGTTATTAATTTTGCAAGTTTTTTATTTTGTTTCTTGATGTTGTAGACCCTAAATTGATAGAAGGAAGTAGCAGCAAAAGCGCC
>JBCDJE010000752.1:0-2507 GCA_038748185.1 Bacteroidota bacterium | reverse complement strand
TGCAATTATGGCACATAATCTTTTTACGCTTGGGCATATTCTTGAACTTGAGAAATACCTTTCTATCGCAAAACAAATGCTGGTAACCCTAAACCCTATGGTTGAAAAGGAACCGCGTTATTTAGCCCACTGGGCTTCTCTCTATCTTAAATTTTTAAACCCTCAGGTTGAAATTGCAGTTGTCGGAAAAGAGTATTTACAAGTAAGTGCAAAATTACATCAGCAATACCTCCCAAATACAATGATACAAGCTTGTGAAATAAGCTCTAAGCTTCCTTTACTTGCACAGAAAGAAGCGATAAATGGAAAAACCACGATCTATGTTTGCAGAAATAAAACCTGCCAATTACCCGTGCATACGGTTGAAGAAGCTTTGAAGCAGGTTTATTCAGGGTAAAGTGAATATATTTCAAAACATAAACAGTAGCGCTTAATCATTATATTCACTTATTCCTGCAATAGTATATATTTCATTATATGCTTGTATCAACTATGTAGGACTTGACACAGTTTCTATCAACAATCAATCATCGTCTTTACTTGAGCCCCCTGCTTGTTGGGAATCATCTGTGCCAGCAATGGATTCACGCATGTCGGTATCGGCTTGGATATTTTCCAACTTATAGTAATCCATAATCCCTAATTTTCCTTTGTTAAATGCTTCGGCAATTGCCATAGGTATGCCAGATTCTGCTTCGATTACTTTCGCACGAGCAGCCTGTGATTTTGCTTTCATTTCTTGCTCAACAGCTACAGCCATAGCCCTTCTTTCTTCAGCCTTTGCTTCTGCTACTTTCAAATCTGCATTTGCTTGGTCAATCTGTAACTTAGCGCCAATATTTTCACCCACATCAATATCAGCAATATCAATAGACAGGATTTCAAAAGCAGTTCCTGAATCCAAGCCTTTTTCTAACACTAATTTAGAAATAGAATCTGGGTTTTCGAGTACATCTTTATGTGAACCGGCTGAACCAATAGAAGTTACAATTCCTTCACCTACCCTTGCTAAAATCGTTTCTTCTCCAGCTCCACCTACTAACTGGGCAATGTTAGCTCTTACTGTAACCCTGGCTTGCGCCTTTAATTGAATACCATCTTGTGCTACAGCAGCAACTACAGGTGTATTAATCACTTGGGGATTTACAGAAGTTTGCACAGCTTCAAATACATCTCTACCAGCCAAATCGATGGCTGCTGCCTGTTTAAACGACAACTCAATATTGGCTTTATCTGCAGAAATTAAGGCCTTTATTACAGAAGGCACATGCCCACCTGCTAAATAGTGTGTCTCAAGATCGGCAATGGTAAGATGTAAACCGGCTTTGGTTGAGTTAATTAACGATTCTACAATAATTCTAGGTGGCACACGCCTTACACGCATAAATACTAATTGGAACAACCCCACATTCACTCCTGAAAAAATTGCTGTAATCCAAAGATTCACTGGAACAAAATAGAGAAAAACAAAAAATAAAACAACCGCTAGTCCAATGTAAATTAATAAATCCATCTTTATCTCAATTAAAATTATGCTTCTTTCAAACGAGCTCCAAAGTAATAAAAAGTGTTATGATAGACAATAAAGACAGGATATTATATTCCTCAGGGGTTTCAGTTTTTACTTTTTCTTAAACTGTTGAATTTGATCTTCAATGGCAAGGTAATATACACCGCCACCTAAATCTATACAATTAACTGAATCAGCAAAACCTTGTAATAGTACCTTACCACTTATATCGAGCACTCGATATTGGGTTTTTCGAGAAAGCCTGATTAGCTGTCGAACATTTACAGGCGAAAAGGTAACGGGTTGTACCACCGCATCAAATACTAAAGTATCAGAAATAAATGCATTTCCTGAACTATCCAGATATTTAATTTGATATTTATTTTTCCCAGAAAAATGCTTTAATTTATATTCATATTCTTGTGTTCCCTCTTCTCCAGTACATGACAAAGCATGGATAGCTAACCAATTATTTTTCTCAAATCTTCTTATAAAATATTTTCCATAAATGCGCTCTCCCTTTGCCTGCCATTTAATATAATCTTGTCCTATATCAAGGCTAGTAAAACCAAAAGCCTCTCTTTTTTTGATCACATCCTCATTAAGTACTTTTGGCGTGCACTCACTATGATGTTGAATTCTTATTTCAACCGGTGAAGTATCTGCCAAAAAAGACATATCGATATCAAATGATGAATTTACCGGAATAGGCGAAATGGTTCTACCATTTATAGAAATATGCGTTATACAATACTGATTTTTTCCAATTTTCGGATTTTGAATAAATAAATTAGTTCCGTAATAATATCCATTTAGTATAATCTCAGCGCATTGAGCTTGCTTTCCTATTAGCAAAAGTAAGCCAATTACAAGCAGATACTTCATAATTTCAGTGTAATTTTTTTACTATACTGTTAATATAAAAAAAGTTGAGCAAAAAATTGAATATACGTTAATACATTAGCATACTTATCTATGTTCAGTACAAATCTTACAT
>JBCDJE010000751.1:0-2522 GCA_038748185.1 Bacteroidota bacterium | reverse complement strand
GATACCAATACTTGGTCAGCTTCGCAATCATAAATTAGGTATCGCAACATATCCGATAATTTTAGAATTACTTCAGGAGCTTCATCTGCTTTAATATATGCTAAAGTATAAGCACTATTAAGCGCATTGAACAAAAAGTGAGGATTTATCTGAGATTTCAAGAATTTCATCTCAGCTTTAATCTTTTCACTTTTAAACTCTGTAGCTTCTCTTTCCTTTTTAAAAGCAATTTGTGAAACGCCAATAGCAGTACTCATTAAAATAACTGCTATAGTAAGCAACCCATTAAAAAAAACTCTTGCTTGTCTAGCCATTCTCACAAATATATCTTGTCTTGGGCGGGCATTTAAGCGTTTCATTCGTTTCGGTTTTTCGCTATTATCTAACCTTTGTTGTTGAAGTTTTTTTAAAGAGTCTCTTTCACTCAAGAGATTTCTTTCTCTATTCCATCTCTCAAATCTTTGTTCGTCACTGCGTAAAGGTACCGGATCAATCCTTATCGATAGCAAAACACTTGTTATTACTAGTAGACAGCAAATGAGTATATACCGAAAATATTTCTTTTTCATAAAAAATACTGGTATAAGAACCAGTAAGTTTAAATAGGTGATACCAGCTTCTAAAGAAGTAAATAAGACACTTCTAATAAGTGCATCGGTAAATTCAAGTCTGGTTGACCAGAAAAAAACGAATAATGCAGAAAAGCCCATCCAAAATACAAGATGGATTAATATTTTTTTTCTTTGGAAAGTAATTGCAAACATTGACAGCTTTTAAACAAGTAGATAAGCAGCAAAATTAATATACGCAATAGAGATTATTACGAATTATTTATTATGAGGAAAAATACAGCGGGGGGAGTAATTTTCCAAAATGACAAAAAACTGGAAAAATTACTCGGATGCCCGCTTTGAGGCTCTGCAGAGCCTTTCAAAAGGTGAATTTGAACTATTATTGAAAGAATTTCAACCCATAGTGGAAAAATATTTTCGGTATCACACCCTACAAGGAGAACCAAGGGTCTTGCCAGCCAAATCTGAGGCAAAGAACAGTAGCCTGATGGGGAGCGATGAAAAACTGTTCTTCATCCTTTATTTCCTAAAGAACAACCCGTTACAGGAAAGTATAGGTGCTTTCTTTGAGATGAGTCAAGGTAAGGTGAGCCAATGGGTAAAGTTATTACTGCCCTTACTGACCGAATCACTGTCCAAACTCAGGTTTGTGCCTACACAACGCAGTGAAGAACTATATCGACTACTCGAATCCAAAGGCGAAGAGTATATCGTGCTACAGGATGCCACGGTCAGGGAAATTGAACGTTCTACCGATTGGCAGGTACAGAAAGAGTTCTATGATGGTCGCCATGAAATGGGAAACATAAGTCGCATACCTTAAAAAACCATCTAGTGACCAATACAGATAATCTAGTGCTTTATGTAAGCCCATCGTACCAGGGAAGCATACACGATAAGAAGTTGCTGGAGGAAGAAGGGGTTACTTTTCCCCCAAACATAGTTTTGATGCATGATTTGGGTTATCAGGGTTTCAATCCAGAAAATGTGGAGGTAATCATGCCCAAGAAGAAGAAAAAAGGAGAAGCACTATCTGCTTTGGACAAACTATTGAACCAGATGATCTCATCGATAAGGGTAAAAGTAGAGCATGTGATAGAAAAAATAAAGATACTCAGAGTGTTAAGGGATAAAATCAGGATCAAAGGATGGCAGAAAAGACAGGAAGTGTTCTTGATCGGGTGTGCCTTGAACAACCTAAGGGTAAAATCCAGAAAACTAAATTATAATTCGTAATAATGTTTAATTAGCCATAACAGCAAGCCTCAAACATAAATAGACTATTTAGGCAAAACAAAATAATTCAACCTGTACATGGATATTCTCAACCTGCGAATTGTATTGATAAACCTAAAGTTTTTTTTACATCTCATTTAAATTCTGCTAATTTTATATTTGAGTGATAATGGAGTAATATCAACCTCAAAAAAATATAAAAGCTTTGAAATATTTTTGCTAGTATGCTAAACGAAAATAATCTGATCCTCGACCACCAACAAACACTTAATAAAATAAGAAGAATTGCTTTTGAAGTTTACGAGCACAATTTTGAAGAAGAAGAAATTATCATTGCTGGCATTCACGATACAGGTTACACTTTCGCTGAAATACTTGTTGCTGAGTTTAGCAAAATTGCACCTATAAAAAGTAAGCTTATCAAATTGACCTTACATAAAGTATCACCTACCCAAAGTGAAGTTGAAATAGGTGATAAGCATATTGATTTTTCTAATAAGGTAATCGTAATTGCAGACGACGTATTAAATACCGGAAAAACAATTGCCTATAGTTTGCGACCTTTTTTAAAAGTTCCGGTAAAAAAAATTCAAGTCGCCGTAATTGTAGATCGCAATCATAAATCTTTTCCTGTAGAAGCAAATTTTATTGGCTATGATTTATCAACTACTGTAAATAAACATATTGAAGTGGTATTAGAGAATAATAAAAGCT
>JBCDJE010000750.1:0-2530 GCA_038748185.1 Bacteroidota bacterium | reverse complement strand
TCATGAGGTGAGACGAAGCGATGTCTCCCCAACGACCCCGCCAGCACTGCAGCGCCAGACGCGCTGGGGAGGTCCTATAACATTATTTTCTAAGAATACACCATAAAAAATACTGTCTATTACATTTCCTACAGCACCGGCAAGAATAAGTGAAAGACAAACTAAAAAACCGAGGTGTACTTTCTCCTTGATCTTTAAAAATAAGTAGTATCCTATGCCAAAACTGGCAAAAATTCGAAACATAGTAAGTAGAAATTTACTGTACTCACTTTCGAAATTGATACCAAATGCAATGCCCGGATTCAATACATAATATAATTTAAACCAATCTCCAAGTACAGCAATTTGACCGCTATAACCGAGTTCCATATTAAAATGAACTAAAAGCTTTGTGGTTTGATCGAGAATAATGATGATGATTGATATCAGATAGAACCTGAAATATTTCATTATTTAAAATTTAGTTCAAATAATATTGGAAAATTTGTGTATCCACCTCTAAACTATTTATGAGAGATTATGTGTAATACACGCACAATATTTGCGTAAAAATATAAATAATTTCAATTTGCTTGTAAACTAAATAAGCTCAAAACTAAAAATATAAGACTTCCCTAAAATTTTAGCTTAGCAACCGCACACTTAACTTATTTAATCAATTATAAAATTATTTTTTTCATCTTGCTATGTCGTTGTTCCATTTCTTTTTAATAACAGCCTTTTTGTGTAGTAGTGTTGCAAATGCACAAGTAACAGCTAAAAAACTATTACCAAGAAATATAAATGTTCCTTATTTAAACCAATTAGCGCCAAGTATTAGTGGCGATGGCAATCATCTTGTTTTTCTTTCTGATCAAGTATATAGCAAAAGATTAAACATGATGTATGCAAAAAGAATCGGTTCTGAAAGATGGAGTGATCCTCAAGTAGTTACAGCGATTGATAATTCTTTTGAAATTAATCATTTAAGGGGTTATAGTTTGAGCTATGATGGCAATATCCTTTTTTTTACTACACTCAAATCGGGTGGAATCGGGGGATATGATATTTGGCTTGTAAGAAAAAACGGCAACTCATGGGGCCAGCCTGAGAATTTAGGTAAGCCACTCAATAGTGCTGTTCATGAAGGAGATCCGTCACTTTCAGCTGATGGTAAAAACCTGTATTTTATGAGATGTGAGAAGATGAATATGAACGAAGCCGAAAATTGCACGCTTTACGTTTCTAAAAAGAAAAACAGGACATTTTGGGGGGAACCGGTAGCACTTCCAAGTAATATTAATACAGGCAATGCCGTAACTCCCCGTATTTTACCCGATAATGAAAGCTTGTATTTTAGCTCAAATAAACCAGGTGGACAAGGAGGTTATGACTTGTATCTTACAAGAAAGCAAGATGAAAGTTGGACTGAACCACTCGCTTTGAGCTTTTTAAATACGACAGGTGATGATCGCTATGTGAGCCTTACAGCCAAAGGTGATATCATATTTTACTCAATGAAATATAAGGAGAAAGACAAGCTAGTAAAGGCTAAAATTCCTGATAACTTTCAACCAATGAAAATTTATCAGATGAATGGAAAGGTGTTGCAAGAACAAACCCATAAACCAATAGAAGCATATGTACAAGTTTTTGATATAGCTACTCAAAAGTTAGCTGTTGCTACTAAAGCTCCTCAAAATACTGGTGAATTTTATTTGCTTCTGAAAGGTGGAAAATTATATGATCTTTCAGTGAACCCAGTTGATAAAAGTATTTTATTTCACTCAGAAATAATTGATTTACAAAATTTAGAATCCTCTGATTTTAAGCGGGTTGACATAAAACTTCAATCTATTAATGAAGCGAATTCATTTATTGCTAGCAATATTAGTTTTGAAACATATACTACTAATATTCAAAAAAGTTCAATGTATGAGCTTAAAAGGATTTCACTCTTGCTAAAGAATAACCCTACATTCAATATTGAGATCGGTACTTATTTAGGTGAATATAAATCTGATTCGGTACAAACTGACCCAGGCCTTACAGAAGTTGAAATTGATACACTTCCTAATCCAGCATATTTACAATTTCAGCAAGACAGCCTGTTAGCATTAACTAATGACTCTCGTTCATTTGCAACGAGTGATACGCTTAATCTTAATGTAGGAGATAGTAGTTTAACAGAAATAGCAGATACCGCAAAGGTAGTGATTGCCTCACTTCCACAAGCATTAGACACACTAGGAATTATACCAAAGCCTCATCCATTTATTTATAAATATACTTATCATAACGATCGTACAGCAGGTGAGGCTGAGGCGATTTATAATTACCTTATTGGAATAGGTGTTCCTGAAAATAGACTTTCTTACAAGGGTTATGGCTATATTGAGTCACTTGAAAATACCTCAACAGAAACAATGAAAAGCAATTGGGTAGAAATAAAGTTGTATAAAAATTAAAAACATAAGTTTCTGGATTTTGTATTAAGTATTACTCTACATGAAAAAAAATGATACTCAAAAAGAATGAAGATATTTGTGTT
>JBCDJE010000749.1:0-2545 GCA_038748185.1 Bacteroidota bacterium | reverse complement strand
CTTGGATAACATCTTTTATAAGCTCTCGATTAAGTGAAAATTGATGTCCGTAATTAAAAAGTGCATTATAATAGACAAAGTATATGTAATTAAAGGCATTTTCATTTCCCAATTTAAATTCTTCCCAAATTTTTGCGTCACTTACATTTTCATACCCAAAGTCTCCTTTACTTTTTTGGCTAAGTACAGGTTTTACAAAACTTGTGTTTCTTACAACTTTAAAAGCATCCATACTAAAATAATCTATCTAAAATTCCATCCTTCTAATAAGGCACAACATTTTCTTAATGGAGGATATTTAAATATAGAAAAGTTTATAATAAAATAGGCTTTTAGTTCTCTGAAGTCTTTATGTACTCAATCAAAAATCAAAATATTGATAATTCTCAATCAACTATCTATAGCAGATTTTTCTCTACATTGAATTATGAATAAACTATTCTTCATAACTTCTTGTCATCTTTTTTTAAAGTATAAATACTATCAATACACAACTTTAAATTAGATGAATTGGCTACAACAACTTATGCTAAAATGTTTTGAGCCAAACTCTTTGGTCAGTGCTTACTCTGTTGTTCATCATTGCTTTTAGAGCATATGGGTCATTAGGTTTATCAAAATTTTTACCTGTTGAAGCATAATCACATAATTTTACAACTTTACCACCTTCCAAAACTAATTCAAATGCAAGCCAAGCTTCTTCAAGGTGTTCTGCTTTAGGAATGCTTTTCAGGTTTATACTTCTGTCGGTTAGCTTTATAGGCTCATCTATGGCATCTCCTTCTAACATACTACTTCTTGCTAACACAATTGGTCCTCGCATAATCGCTTTAAAATTTGGTTGATCAGGAAGTGATACTATTCTTCCGGGCATTTCCAGTTGCAGTATAATCTCCTTACCTTTTCCCCAAGTGCCGGCTATTTCCCATTGGTTTTCTGATTCCATATCATTAATAGCCTCTTTATTTACTTTTATACCTGCACGTTCACACCATTCGGGTTTACGTATGTGTAACCTAGCGGTAGTAACCTCTTCATTCTCAAATATTATCTTTATTTCACCCGACTTTGGATATTCTGTAACAATCTTAAACTGGAGTTCGGTTTTATCTGGTAAACTCACCTTATAGCTCCCTGGTAAAAATAAATTTATGTATAAATTGTTTTGCGTTTTGCCAGACATAACCGCTACCTCAGCAAGTTGTAACATACCTCTTGGAATATTCGCTACACAACATTGATGGTGCTTGGTAAAACAATGTAATGGAGCAACTAAGTGTGGTTCATTTAACCCCATTCTCCTTACTGCCCAATTTCCTTCATAATTAAAAGCGCCTAATAATGTATTGTATGCTAATCTTTCAATCTCATCAGCATAGTGTTGGTCTCCAGTTAAACGCAACATTTTAGCGGAAAGGCGCTCCCAATAAACTACGTCGCATGGCTCATTTAAACCTTCAGGCATAAAGGAAGCCCCATTTAGTTTATCGTGATAACCAATACCTCCTGTAATGACTCGCTCATTTTCTTGAATGGCTTTGTATACATTTTTTGCCGCAGTAAGGTACTTTTCATTTCCTACTACTTGGTATAAGTCAACCAGCCCTTCAATACAAGAGATAAATTCATATGCCTTTGTCCATTTGCCTGCTTCTGGAAACCACAAATGTACTGGTTCTGAGCTTTGCCCTTTGCTAATGATATCTGGCGGATTACCAACATTCAAACCCCAATTATCAATAATGTATACTGCATAATCTAAGTATTTTTGCTCACTGGTATGAAGGTATAATTTTACCAAAGGTGTTAATATGGAAGAGCTAGGTAAGCCAACAAAATTTCCTGTATTAACCATTTCAATTTTACCTGAACCAACTTCGATCATTAAATGATCCATATGGCGCTTTGCAGCTTCAAGTATTTTAGCTTCACCCAATATTTCATAAGCCTCTACCAAACCCCATAGAGTGTATTTTCTACACCAAACATTCCAAGTATTACCTGTTACAAATGCTGAATTTCTGTAAGTGCCAATATATCCATCTCCTCGCTGGGTAGCGATAAGATCAAATGTTTCTTTGCGAATGGTTTCTTTGAGTTTTCTATCCCCAGTGTACTGATAGGCAGCAACGGCAGATAATATCCACTTACCCCAAAATTCTCCCTGCCAAACACCTCGATTCTGATCTTTGTGGAATTCACCATCCATTTGGGTTTTAAAAGCATTGGTCGCTTCCTGAATAATTTCACTTTGTGCATTTTCAGATAGTACTCTTTTTTGTAGTATTTTTTTCATTTCTTCTCCTACTACACCTTGGAGTTTTACATTTTCTAGTTTTGGGGAAACCAGTTGGTCTTCAACTTTTATTTTAGTTTGCTTAACAGCAGCTGGTTCATCCAGTTGCTTTTGTGTACAACCTATTATTACTGCAGCAATAATTATTAAATATAATCTTCTTATTTTCATCTGTTTATAATTGTTTTTAGTGGTCAAATGGAACTCATTCCCAAATAATTATTTCCGTGTGTGAGTTAATAATTATTT
>JBCDJE010000748.1:0-2547 GCA_038748185.1 Bacteroidota bacterium | reverse complement strand
GCGAATAGTTTTTATTGGGTTTATCTATCTAGCATCAATTTTAATTACTAACCTAAAACCTTATATCCTTTATACATTTTTACCTCCCTTGTTACTTTGGTATTATATAAAATTCAATCAGCAAATAAAAAATGTAGTGCTGAGAGTTTTAACCATCCCAGTTCTTACTATCGCTATTATCTTCACAGGCTACTTATTAATATCGAGCATCGCTGTTGAAAGCCAAAAATATAGCTCTGTTGAAACCATTACACAGCGTATTGGTGGATTCCATACTGACCATGGTAGAAGAACAAATGCGTCTACTTATTCATTAGGTGAAATTGATTACACACCTCTTGGTATGTTGAGTAAACTTCCCGAAAGTGTAAATGTAACATTGTTTAGACCTTATTTATGGGAAGTCAGTAACATAGTAATGCTAGTTACAGCTCTTGAAAGCCTTATATTTTTATTGGTTACACTATACATGGTTTTGAAAGCAGGTCCTTTAAAGCTGTTCCGCGCACTATTTACCAACCCCGAAGTGCTGCTCTGTTTTACTTTTACCATTATATTGGGTTTTGTAGTAGGCTTTACAAGCATGAACTTTGGTGCATTAGCAAGGTTTAAAATTCCGCTAATGCCTTTTTTTGCTATGGGCTTATTTATTATTGAAGATACGGGCTTACTAAAACAGAAGAAGAAAAAAGGTGGAAATCTGCATAAAAAAAGACAAGCAGTATTTAGTACTTAGCTCAAACAAAAAAACTTAGAAAAATATTTTTTTCTAGCGAATCTTAAAAGGTAGCCACAAAAGTCACAACGTATTACACTTACGATGTAAAACAAGAAATTAGCAGAATAACCAACCTTCTAAAAATGAAGAGACTGGGATTCAATAATTTATTCCTGATGAATAGAGCTGTAGAGCTCGTTTCAGATCAATTCGGAAGAAGCAAGGTATAGTTTGTGGTAGGTTTGGTTCAGAAGATCATAGGTGGATAGGACTAAGTCTTTGCTATATATTGTATGTGTGCCCAGCACCCTTTGGGGTGCTACAACACCATACATGGAACGTTCAGAAGATGAAGCTCCCAAGGTGAATAAACTATGTACATTTCAGGTTTGTTTCTAGGTGTGAACAGCGTTAAATTCAGTTAACAATAAAATTCTATAATATTATGGACTTATCAGAATTTCCAATGCCAAAAGAAGCCTTTGTAGTAACCCAGTTTTTATCTATAAAAGATGCTATTGTCTCTGCGAAATATTACGCTCATGTATTTGAAGGAAAGGTTCTACACGAGGGACACCCTTTTTTTGTGAAGCTTTCCAACACATGGCTAATATTGAATGAAGGAGGTGGTCCTACAATAGATAAACCTGATTACTATCTAGAAGCTCCAACTCCCGAATCACGCACCTTCCTCAACATTCGCGTCGCTGACATCCAACGGTGCTACAGGGATTGGCAAGACAGAGGAGCAGAGTTCCTGACACCTCCTCAGGATATGGAAGCTGAATGGCGTACCTATATCAAAGATCCTGACAGCTACATCATAGGGGTAGGACAAGCAACGACCAATATGCCTGAATCAATTTCCAATAACTAGAAACGATGTACAATAATAGCTATAAAGTATAGGAAGAACTAAGCAAATCATTCATACGCTTCATAAGCGGCTAGTTCTTAGCAAAAGTTTAAAACAATAGAAACATAAGAATTAAAAAATCATTAGGGCAAACGGATCAAAAAATATAATCACTTTCATTGACTTTAGATGTATACTTTCACAATTGTGAATAGTGTAGTATTGAAATAAAATAGCTCTCTATTCGCTCAGAACGAATATCGAGAATTTTGATGCATGTGCCCTGAAAAATCATAAAGTATATGAATAAAATAGTATTTCTTTTAACAATAGTCTTATTATTCTCATTCAATTTGTTTTCACAAACAAGTGATAAAAAGAAAGTAGAAGAAGTAATTGTTGACTCATATATCCATGGATTAATAGATGCTAAGGATTTTGAGAAAGCAAAAAAAGGCATCCATGAGGATTTTATAATATTGAGACATAATGACAGTCTACTCATCAAAAAAACAAGAGATGAATGGATCCAACAACGAAAAGAACGCGTAAATCTGCCTGAAGTAAGTTACAATATTGTTTACATTGACATTGAAGGTGATGCTGCAAGTGCGAAAATAGAATTTGAAAGAGAGCAGCTTATCGCGATCGACTATATTTTTTTGTACAAATTTAATGACAACTGGAGAATTGTGTCTGCGATAGATTCTTTTAAAGGAAGCCGTAAATAGTGAGCAACAATATCTCACAGTTTTTATAAGTAATGGCAGGAGAAGGATTAAACATCAAGGCTTATAGCCCGTTCAAGATACGTAGTGACTTCACAGGAAACTGCCATGCGAAATCTGCCAATACTCATACCATTTACCGTTGTGTGTGATGAAGAAAAAAAAATAAATTGAAAGTCGAATATGATAAATACTATCAAATAGAAAATTTATTCGGTAAACCTTATCCTGAATTAATAGATTTT
>JBCDJE010000747.1:0-2551 GCA_038748185.1 Bacteroidota bacterium | reverse complement strand
TTACGATATAAATACTGGCTTCATGTATTCTATCAAAGTACAAAAACCTCAAATAGGGCGTAGGTTTGTTATTTCAGACATTCACGGTTGTTATCATTCATTTAAAAATTTACTTGAAAGAATCACTTTACAAAAAGAAGATCAACTTTTCTTGTTAGGTGATTACATTGATAGAGGTCCAAATAGCAGTGGGGTACTCAATGTAGTTATTAAGTTGATTCAATCTGGTTTTCAGGTATTTCCTTTAAGGGGAAATCATGAGCAAATGTTATTGGACTTAGTTGGCCAAGATGAGGAAGTAATTCATTGGTCGCTCTCTAAAAACAATGCTATTGACCTTTTAGAAACCCAAGGAAGAATTAGACAAAAATATCTTGATTTTTGTAGTAGACTGCCTTATATGTATGAGTTAGACGATTTTTACTTGGTACATGCGGGTATTAATTTTAACTCACGTAAACCGTTCAAGAATTATGAAGACATGCTTTGGGTGAGAGACTTCGAGGTAAAGGAAAAACTATTGAACAATAAGCGGATTATTCATGGACATACACCCATTGAGATAGCCTATATAAGGAGTGCTATTCAGAGAAATAGTTCTGTAATACCACTAGATAATGGATGTGTATTTTCAGGTGAGTATGGAGGATTAGGAAAATTACTTTGCCTTGAACTAAATACTGGAGAGCTTTACGAACAAGAAAATATAGACATAGCAGAAAGAATTGCCAGTTAGGAGTCTTGTTGCTATTAAAATTGACCCCATAAGGATTTTACATCCTTATGGGGTTTATATTTTGTGGAGCTTGGGGGATTCGAACCCACGACCTCTGCCCTGTCAAGGCAGCGCTCTAAACCAACTGAGCTAAAGCTCCGCTTTTAACTTATAAGAAGTACAAATAAAAATATTTTAATTGCTCTTTCAAAATTTCATATACTATATGTTTTTGTCAAAAATGAACCACTAGAATAAAAGGAGTTTCATTTTGTTTTAAGGTTTTTGCTTCACCTAATATACTACTGTGTGTGCCAATAATAACTAAACCAATCGGATCAGTAAAAAGCCACTTTCTATAAAGAACTTGTAATTTCATTTGTTGAAAAATTTTGCTTTTTTAATTTCTCTTAAATTAAGAATATCTTTATCTCTCTTTTAGAAGTAATAAATTTACTTTTAATACACTTGTTCATGGTCGACCTTCACAAGATATTATATCAATATTGGAAATATACTACCTTTAGATCACTACAAGAAGAAATTATCCAAGCAGTGTTAGCTGGTAAAGATACTTTGGCATTACTGCCAACTGGTGGTGGCAAATCCATCTGCTTTCAAGTGCCTGCATTGGCTAAAGAAGGGGTTTGTATTGTTATTTCTCCACTTATTGCTTTAATGAAAGATCAAGTTTACCAGCTGAATACAAGAGGCATTGAAGCAAAGGCAATTTATGCGGGTATGAGTCAGCGAGAAATTGATATAACCTTGGATAATGCTATTTACGGAAATATAAAATTTTTATATGTATCTCCTGAAAGGCTTAAAACCGAAATATTTATTACAAGAGCGGCTAAAATGAATATTAGCTTGTTAGCAATAGATGAGGCACACTGTATTTCTCAGTGGGGATATGATTTCCGACCACCTTATTTGGAGCTCATGCAATTTAGGGAATTGATACCTAATGTTCCTTGTATTGCACTTACAGCCACAGCTACTGAAGTAGTAAAAAATGATATTCAGGATAAGTTAGGTTTTGACCAAAATGCTGGCTTCTTTCAAAAGAGTTTTGCACGAGAAAACCTTTCTTATTCGGTGTATTATGAAGAGGATAAGGAAAAGCGTATGCTTGAAATACTTTCAAAAGTTGCTGGCTCTGCGATAGTATATGTTAGAAGCAGAAAAAGAACGAAACATTTCGCTGATTTTTTACGAGCGAGAAAAATAAGTGCCAGTTTTTATCATGCAGGGCTAAGCAATGAAGAAAGGGCACGCAGACAAGATGATTGGATAAACAATAGAACAAGGGTAATTGTAGCTACCAATGCATTTGGGATGGGCATAGATAAACCCGATGTAAGAATAGTTATTCATCTCGATTTGCCTGATAATTTAGAAGCTTATTACCAAGAGGCAGGTAGAGCAGGAAGGGATGAGCGTAAAGCTTTTGCAGTCCTATTGTACAACCATAATGATATAAAACAACTGAAAGAAAATATTGAAATTTCACATCCTTCTATTGATAAACTTAAAAAGGTTTACCAAGCTGTTGCCAATTATCTTAAAATTGCTGTAGGTAGTGGTTATCTAGAAAGTTATGATTTCGATTTAGATGATTTCGTCAATACGTTTAAGTTGCCTTATTTGGAAACTTACCACGCACTTAAGAAGTTGGAAGAACAAGACTTTATACAATTCAATGAGTCGTTTTATGCACCTTCTAGACTAACTATTGCTCTTTCTCATGATAAATTGTATGAATTCCAAGTGGCAAATAAAGAGGCTGACAAACTGATAAAAATACTTTTAAGGGTTTATGGTGCTGAAATTTAT
>JBCDJE010000746.1:0-2553 GCA_038748185.1 Bacteroidota bacterium | reverse complement strand
ATGCAAGAACTTCTAGGAATAAGAATTTTATTGTTTTGGTTGATAGCCTTATTGATGGCACTCCTGGAGTAGTATTTAATACCTTGAGTAGTATGCTGCTACATCATTTAATTGTAGAAAGAAGGATAGAAGATGCAGCTGAATTGATACAACATTTCTTAAAAGGTGCAGGTACCATATATGAAAGTATCGGTCAAGAAGTAAGAGCACCAACTGTTTGTGTTTTAGGTATGCAAAATAGCTCACTAGAGTTAGAATATACAAGTACTGGTCCTGAACTCTTTTATGTGCAACAGGAGAAGCATAAAATAATTAGTGGAGGTAAAGCTGAAAATGCAAAAGTGAATGAATCGGTTTCTAAAGTAAGTAAGCTTAAAGGAAAAATAGGAGCTTCTATTTATCTGGTTTCACATGATATAGACACTAATTATAAGGAAGAACAGGGGGGAAATACTACAAGTCTCAAAGAAATATTAATGAAAACATATAGCCTTGATTTTATGAGGCAACAAGAGAAAGTAATGGAGTTTTTTAGGGGCTTAGTCCCAGAAAAACCATTGGATAATACACTAATTTTTGGTTTGAATTTATAGTAATTTAATTCTTTAGTTTTATGATGACGCAAGAAGATCTGAAATTGATCGAAGAAAGGTTTACAGAAAGATATGCCGACACATATAGTAAGCTTTACACTGCAAATGATGCGAATATTATTATTTGCGAACTGCTCATTCCATATACACCTATCGATAAGTTTATGGAAGTCCTTCAGAAAAAAGCACAATTAATTCAGGCTTACGGCTGCGATAAATTTGTGTTTGATAAAAGAGCCATAAAAGGTTTTCACCAACCTTCAATGGAGTGGTATTACTTAGAATGGAAAGTAGAAATGTACCATAAGTTTGGCTTATCAGTTCATAGAAAGCTTTTTACCAATGAAGAATGGTTTTTAAAGTGTGTTGAAGCAGGTAGGGCAGAGATTAAAAAGAAAGATCCGGGAAGTATTGTACATACTTTCGATATAAAGACATGCCAAACATTAGAAGAGGCAGTCAATTCCTAAAACTGAGCTAGCTCAATTTTTAAGCTTATTAAAGTAACATAAAATATCCTGTTTATTTCGGGTAATGAAGGGTAGTAGTATATTATCCTGTCAAACTTCATGAGTATTTTTTATGTAAAATACCCTTCTAATAATATAGAAAATTAAAGGTTATGAACATCACCAATGATATTAAGACGCAAAGGTTTTATTTACTTTTTGCATTGTATATCGCTTCTGAAGCAGATTATGATTATACAATGAATTTAGAATCTTTAGGAAAGAGTAGAGGAATAAGTGGACCACATTTTAAAAAGGTTTACAAGTATTTCTTAGAAGAAAACTTTATTGAGAAAAAAGATGGAGGTGGAGAGTACCAAATTGGTATTACGCACAACGGTATTAAAGCGATAGAGGAAGTCTTTCTCGATCAATATAGACATACTTATTATTTCCCATCTTTTAGGGATATGATGAGATAACATAAGCATTCGGTTTACATCTGCTCTCCATAATCGGGTGCTCATATTCGGATGCCTTGTTGGGTATTATTTTTATGTTGAATTTATATAATTTAAAAAACTTATGACAGGTATAGTTCATTACAAAAAAACCGAGCGTTTTATGTTACTTTATGCATTGTATAGAAAAAGCAATGCAAGTACTGATTACGCTAGTAATTTAAGAGATTTGGCAAGTGAAGAAGGACTTGGCTACAAAATATTTAAATCTGCTTTTGACCATTTATGTAGTGAGCAGCTCATCAGACCTAAAGCTCAAAGCGATGCTAGAGAATACTTTTTTTACGCTGGCATTACTGAAAAAGGCATTAACGCTGTTGAAGAAGTTTTTAGAGATGAAAATAAAGATACAAAGTATTTTCCTCCTTACAGAGAAATGATGATCTAAGACTTTTGAGTTGGGAAACAGTAAAACAAACAGCTCTACTGTTTCCTACATTATTTTTTGGTGCATATTAATGCGTAACACTAACATATTAACTAAAGATAAATCCTGAAAAACTAAAGATTACTTTTATAAAGTTTAATAAAAATCACCTACTTAATAGGTGGTAGAAAAGCAATCAAAATAACACATACTAAATAATGTGAATTTATGTTAACAATGCAGTATTCACATTTAACCAAAACCATACTCCCAAAATATCCTGAAAAAATTTTTAAGGTCCAACATGAACTTTGAAGCATAATTTAGAAAATTAAAACACGAACACATGTCAGAAAGGCCATTATTTATTTCTCAGGTACTTCCCCAAACTGATACCGAAGATGAGGAAATAATCAGAAAATGTGGGGATATCAGTAATATTCACAGACCCGGTTCTATACAACCACATGGGGTATATATTGGGGTTACAGAACCAGATTTAAAAGTAACGCACGTAAGTGAGAATACCTTAAAAGTATTTGGCTTACCTTACCAAGATATCTTAGACAAAACACTAGATAGTGTATTTAATTCCAATGATCTAAGTGTACTAAAAAGTAATT
>JBCDJE010000745.1:0-2559 GCA_038748185.1 Bacteroidota bacterium | reverse complement strand
CTTATTAAAAGAAGGAAAGAATATATCCAATGTTAATAGTCGATTTAAAGAGCTTATTCAGTTGCATGCGCCTAAAAATTTACAGTTAGGACAGAATTTTCGCTTACAACCACTTGAAGAAATACGTCTATATTCTTCCAACATTTATCTCAATCCAGAAGCACAAGGTGATATACAATATGTTTATGTGTTTAGTGCTATTGCTCTTATTACGCTCTTAATAGCTTGTTTCAATTTCATTAATCTATCTACCACTCAATCTGTTAAGCGTGTAAAAGAAGTTGGTATGAGAAAGGTCATGGGAGCTAGGAGAAACCATTTACTTATACAGTTTTTGGGCGAATCACTACTCGTCTGTTTTTTTGCTTTCATTTTAGCTATTGTGCTAGTATGCTTAACATTGCCAGAACTTAATAAACTAACAGCAAAAGATTTACAATTCTTTGATCTATTTCATAAAAATATCCTTCAAATTTTTGTAGGGATATTTTTATTAACAGGTTTATTAGGGGGAACATATCCTGCCTTCTTCATAACAAAAATAAATATAATTACTTCTCTTAAGGGTAAAATATCTCCAGACATTGGAAAACGTATCAGTTTTAGACAACTTTTAGTAATTCTTCAATTCACAGCATCAATTGTGCTAATAACTGGAGCCCTCTTAATTTTTAAGCAATTAAACTATTTACAAAACAGACCCTTAGGATTTAATACATCATTGATGCTTACAGTGCCTTTGTTTTCACAAAACATAAATACAGTTTTTGGTGGTGTAAATGAAGCGCTTAGGGAACAGATACAAGCTTTTGAAGAAAAACTATTAGAGTATCCTGATATTCAGAATGTTACACTATCTTCAAGCCTTCCTGGAGTTGGTATGGTTTCTAGAATGGTTAGGTTTGAAGGCAAAGATACAGATGATCCTATCTTTGCTCCTACCATATCAGTAGATTATGATTTCATAGAAACTTATGAACTGGAGATTGTAAGCGGGAGAAACTTTAATAAAGAATCTGGCACTGATCATATGAATGCCTTTATAGTTAATGAACAGACCGTAAAAGCATTTAATTTTGGAGATAACGATACTGCTCTAGGGAAAGAAATCACTCTTGAAGGCAAAAAAGGACAAGTAATAGGCATAGTAAAGGACTTTCATTATACTAGTTTGAGGTCAGCTATAGGAAATTTAATACTTCATGTTGAAGTACCTATTTTTAATACTTTTACAATCCGTTTAAATGCAACTAACATAGAACTTACCAAAGAAAAAATTGAAAACATATGGAAAGAATTCTTTCCTGAAAAAACATTTGAATACGCTTTTTTAGATGATACCCTAGCTACAACTTATGATAATGAAAATAGGTTGGGAAATATTATTGGTATCTTTGCCTCGCTTGCAATTTTCGTTTCTTGTCTAGGTTCGTATGGCCTTATTATGTATAATGCCAAACAAAGGGAAAAAGAAATAGGTGTTAGAAAAGTGTTAGGAGCTGGTTTCAAACAGGTAATTGTGTTGTTTTTTAAAGATTTTACTGTATTATATGGATTAAGTTTTGTAGTTGCTTTTCCTTTAACCTTTTATTTTTCTGAAAAATGGTTAAGCGATTTTAACTATAATATAGGTATTTCTGTAGACGTTTTTGTTATTGGAGGGCTTACTACTTTGCTGATTGTATGGTTCACAATTAGTTTTCAATCAATAAAAACGGCGTTGATGAATCCGATAAAATGTTTAAGAGATGATTAGATAAAAAAAGCACATCTACTAATAACAGTAAATATGCTTTTTCCGACACAATATGAATGGTAAACAGAATCTATTCTTCTTCCTTTGATTCATTATCATCCATTGAGTCGTTTTCTGCATTCAACCCTTCTAATACTTCTTGTGTAATATTGAGTGCATCTTCGGCTAACCAAATACTTTCACCTTGTCTATAATTGAAGATAACCTCATACTTTTTATCAGTGTTATATTTTTGTAAATAAGCTAGAATATTATCATATAATTTTTTGTTCAGTTCTCTTTCTTCTTCTAATAAGCCAGCAGAAACAGTTTGTTGATAGTCTTGATACTGTTGCTGTTTATTTGCTAAATCTTTCTGTATAGTATTAAACTCATTTTGTGACAAAAGATTAGCTTGTGCTCTGCGCTGAAAGCTTACTAATTCTCGTTCTAAAGACTGACCTCTATTTTCAAGTTGCTTTGCTACTTTATCTCTTTTTTCTATAAATTTTTCATTTAATTCGTCATAAAGCGTATACCCTTGCATTAGTGTATCAAAATTTACATAGGCTATTTTTCCTGAATTCGTTGCTGTCTTAGAGACTGAAGGGCTACTACTTTCACTCTTTTTGCCAGAAAACTGACCGATATATAAGGGTATTAATGCTACAATAGCGATTGCTCCAAGTATTGTTCCTAAATTTTTCACTTCAGTATCTCAGTTTTAGTTTTTTCACAGCTTTCAAGACTGTACTTTTTCGAAATTGATCACAAATGTAACATTATTAATATTTAATATAAAATTATGGAGTTGAGAAAGTTGG
>JBCDJE010000744.1:0-2564 GCA_038748185.1 Bacteroidota bacterium | reverse complement strand
CGAGCGCTTTTTTCTTACTAGGCTTTTACGAATCAATCGCTATTTCAAACATTTAGTAGATTCATTTGAAATTATGGTCGACGGGATGGATAGAGACCAGTTTCTTAAATTTAGGATGTCTTTACTACCAGCAAGTGGTTTTCAATCTGCACAATTTAGGGAAATTGAAATCTGTGCAACAGATCTAAAACATCTCATCTCAAAAGAATTTCAAGAGCAGCTCACGCCTGCAACTCCAATTGCCGATATGATGCAACAACTCTATTGGAAGCAGGGTGCTACCGAACTGGCTACAGGAAAAAAAACACTCACACTTAAAAAGTTTGAGCTTAAATATATGCCGCAAATGACCCGACTGGCAAAAGATAGGCAAAACTCTAATTTGTGGGCTATTTATAAAAATCATTTTTACCAAGCTTTTAACCATCGTGAAATTGTAGAAGCCCTTCGTACTTTTGATGCCTTGGTAAACATTAACTGGCGGTTATCACATTTTAAGTCAGCTGTACGCTATCTACAAAAAGACCCTAACGTAATTTCGGCTACGGGAGGCACAAACTGGCAAAAATACCTACCACCAAGGTTTCAATTACAAATTTTCTACCCTGAATTATGGAGCGATGATGAGCAAGAAAATTGGGGGAAAGGATTTTTTAAAGAGATGGTTTCATAACGAAGCGTCTAAATGTTTCACTCTTGCTACAGGACTTATACGATACATAGTCTTCGTTTTTCTTTCTTCACATTGGTAATATTTTCTCAATTTTCCCAGCTTTTTAAAAACCCTGCCATCTTTCAAGGAAAATACTGCACTAATAGGTAAGTCTTCTAAATAAGTTAGCCCATCTTGCTCTTCATTGTATCGATCAAGCACTTTTATTAGACCAGCATCAGAACAGCTTGAGGCAGCCGGATTATCCATATAATTTATTAATTGCTGAAGTATATCATCGGGGAAGAATTTCTTATTTAAGAAAGGACTAATAAGCGCTTTAAAATTATTCTTCCATTCAATTCCATGAGGCTTCACATTGTTTTGGTGAGTATCCCAAGTGATTAAATGTGCCATTTCATGAATGAATGTAACTACAAATCCATAAGGATTTAAATCATGATTAATGGTAATTTTATGTCCATAACCTCGCTGAGGAGGCATATATGTGCCACGTTTTGTTTTTCTGCTTCCGGTAACTACTACTTTTACTCGGTATTTCACAATCCACTCAGCAAAAGTATTAGCAAGCTCTGGTGTAGGTACCCACCTTATTAGGCTATCTTTTATCTGCTGATAGTTCATTGATACTATTAAATTTTAGGCATTGTAAGCCCATTTTAAATAAATCGAGCCCCAAGTAAACCCACCACCGAAAGCTGCTAGTATTAAGTTATCGCCTTTTCTAAAATCTTTCTCCCAATCCCACAAACATAGCGGAACAGTAGCACCGGTAGTATTTCCATACCTTTGTATATTTAAAGTAACTTTCTCCATGCCAATATCCATTCTCTTGGCAGTGGCTTCAATAATACGTCTATTCGCTTGGTGTGGGACAAGATAAGCCACATCTTCTCCTTTCAAGTTGTTCCTTTGCATTATTTCTGCCGAGACGTCTGCCATCCTTGTAACAGCAAACTTAAATACTGCTCTTCCTTCTTGGTAAAAGTAATGCTCTCCTTTTAAAATATTTTCAGGTGTCAGGGGGTCGGCTGATCCATGACCTTTTGCCCGCAATAAATCTTTGCCTGCTCCATCAGTCTTTAAAATAGCATCATAAATACCATAACCATCTTCATTTGGTTCGAGTAGTGCCACTCCAGCACCATCGCCAAAGAGGATACAAGTATTGCGGTCGGTATAATCTATTATGGCTGACATTTTATCAGCCCCAATTACCAAGACTTTTTTGTACTGACCGCTCTTAACAAAATTAGAACCAGTTTCTAAAGCATAAATAAATCCGGAACACGCAGCTGCTAAATCGAAACTCAAAGCATTTTTAGCGCCAATTTGTTCACAAATAAGATTAGCTGTAGCCGGAAATAGCAAATCGGGAGTAATGGTCGCACAAATTACTACATCAATCTCACTGGCTGAAATCCCTCTTTTTTCTAAAAGCAATTTTATAGCATTGGTAGCCATGTAAGAAGTCCCTTTCCCTTTTTCCTTGAGAATACGTCTCTCCTTAATTCCGGTACGTGTTCTTATCCACTCATCATTGGTATCCACCATCCGTTCTAGTTCCTCATTATTAAGTATATATTCTGGCACCCAGCCACTAACTGCAGTGATAGCTGCTCTCAACACTGACATAATATCTAACTATTTTATGATTCTTTACAAAACGTGCAGCATAGATAATAAAATCTCCACAAAAAACACAAAGAGATTACACCACTTAAAATGAAGTATATTGTACTATATACCTAAGCACCTGTAATAGGTATATTTTAACATTTTCACTGTCAAAAAAAATCTCTGCACTTTTAAATTTCTATAAACAAAAGAAAATGTAAATTTGGAATGATGCAAAGCTTGGTTACAAGAAAGCGCAAAATGTGTATCATGT
>JBCDJE010000743.1:0-2582 GCA_038748185.1 Bacteroidota bacterium | reverse complement strand
TGAAATATTTGCAACGTATTCCTCAAGCCATTACATTTGTATCAGTTATTTGAAACTGTGGAGTGATGAAACTGGCAGCCATACCCTCCTATCCCGAGGGTGAGGATACAGGATAAATCGTGAAGAGTTGTTTATATATCATCCGTATAATCAACTTCTCATAGACTAACTACCTCGTGAAGGTTCGAATCCTTCCCCTACAGCTAGATTGTTCTCTTTTTACTGTTTTACTCATTGTAGGGTGATGAAACTGGCAGCCATGCCCTCCTATCCCGGGGGTGAGGGTTCAGGATAAATCTCGAAGAATTTATCATATTTCTGTGTGATTAATTCCTCGTTGACCAACTACCTCGTGAAGGTTCGAATCCTTCCCCTACAGCAAAGCCTTACTAAGTAAGGCTTTTTTTATGCTTAGTTTTTATTGTTCTTCTTCCAATAGCGCATTAGTCCGGCCACACTCATAAAGGAAGGGTTAGCTGCTTCATATTTTTTTATACCAATTTCATCAAGACCAAATGAGCTTAGTTGGTCTTTTACAAAATCTTGAAACTTTGGAATTACATCCTGTATATGCTCTTCTCTTTCAAAATATGGTTTTATCCAAAAGGCCCAACTCAATAGCATTTCTTCAAGTTGTGCTAAATGTTTTAATTTATCTGTTACTAATCCAAAATGAGTTAAATATAGCGTATCTACCTTCATGGCTCTTATTTTACTAATTGAATGTTGCCAATCTTCAATATGTATATCAGGCGGAGGGCATGGAGGGACAACTATACTATTACCAATCTTAACCCCTGCAACGTCTCCCGTAAAAAGAACATTATCTAATTGCCATGCAATATGATGAATTGCATGGCCTGGGGTATAATGGGCTATAAATTGTTTACCACCAATTTCGAGCTTTGTGTTATCTACTACTGCATGAAGCTTATTTTCAGGAATGGAATGTATTTCTCCCCAGAGCCTTTCCATATCATCGAGGTATATTCTCTTTGCAGATGTGATTAACTTAGTCGGGTTTGCTAAATGTGGATAACCAACAGGATGTACATGTACTTCAGCCCCTTTTTCTGCTAATGCCCAAGCAGCCCCTGCATGATCTAAGTGGATATGTGTTAGTAAAACGTGTTTAATGTCGTCTACTTTACATCCCACTTTTATTATTTCATTTTCAAGATTTTTATAGGTAGTATGAGGACCACTTTCTACGAGCACTAGCCCTTCACTAGTTTCAATTAAAAAAGCTGCAATTACTTCTTCTATTTGTTGGAAGTTTAAATCTAAAGTATGTATCATTCATTATGCTATTTATATAGGAAAAAAAATATGAATGCGTAAGTAAATATTTATTCAAAAAGTTGATGTTTCAATTCTATAGAAGCGACTACTTGACCATGATCAGATTGCCAGTCAGGAATTGCCTCATCAGACAAGGTTTCATCAAGGATATGATCGTTAAGTACTTTTACATATACTACTCTACCTATGCTTTTAGGATTTTCCGCTACAAACTCTTGACTTACAAGAATATGATCTAATGCCTCGTAATGCCCATTATGGATATGAGAAAAATAATAATCGTGAAAACTCATTCTAGCTTGTATATCTTTTACATTATAAAGTAAAGAATCCCATATTTTTCTTTTTACCTTAGATTTTTCCTTCTTCTTTGGCGGTTCCCCAGATATTAATTTTGTTGAAACAGCTAAATTGTTATCATTCAAATCACCCATAAGTATTACAGGTTCATCTTTGCCCATGAGGTAAGGCAGCAATAGCTCCCTTAGAGCAGCTGCTTCAAAAGTTCTACGAACCAATGAGCGCACCTTGGCATGTGCAATTTCCTTAGGATGATGTTTTTCTTCCCATGGAATATCATCAGGATAATCAGGTCGCTTTGATTTTAGATGGGCTACAAAACATTGAATAATCATATTTTCACTCAACTTTACTTTACATCGCAATACAGGTCTTGAAAAACGCTTAATAGCAATTTCCTCATCATCAAATTGTACTAGAGAAGGGAAATCAGTGAATACTTCTTCTTCCAAAATCTCAAAGCGAGTAGCTAAGGCTACATATGGACGCTTAGTATTTGCGCTATCATATGTTGATACTACATTATATTTGGCAGTTGCAATATTAGATTTTAATAATGCTAGTAAAGCTTCATCATGAAAAACTTCTTGAAAACCTAAAATATCACCTTTCATTTTACTTAACTGATTACCCAACCAAACTAGTTTTTTTTCATAAGTTTCTTGGGTATAACTCCTTCGGGGATAATACTCAACATTCGGCAGAGATAAGTTGAGTAGATTAAAAGTACCTATATTAATTTTAGGTAGTCTCATGGTCTATTTTTGTATATAAATCTACTGTTAAGCTAAATAATTTAGTATTGAGTAGCAAAAAAGACCGACGATTAATCTACAAACCTCTCTCAAAAAAGTCTTTTAAGTGTTGCCTATTTGAATGCAAACTTAATTAGCTTATGGAGAAACATGATGTCCCAAACAACCTTTAAGATTGGTTTACATAAACATTTTAAGAGTCACAAATATTATTAGGGTATGGTG
>JBCDJE010000742.1:0-2605 GCA_038748185.1 Bacteroidota bacterium | reverse complement strand
TTCCTTCCTTATGCTTGTTATAATCTCCCATATCAAGCTGAGTATAAACTGCTTCTTCGAACTCTTTTTCTACAAAGTCTGTAGGGCTTACCTTTTTTATATGCATCCCGTCGAGTATTTCCATAGCACCTTTTGAAACACGCCCTCCACCGGTAAGTGCTATTTTTATTTTACCAAGTTTTACTTTGGCAAACTCTAATTTCATTTCTGCTAAGTCAAAACAGCGGTGAGCTGGTTTTATATCAAATACTTCGTTTCTAAGCCCCCAAGCTCTAATGCCATTATACGCGCCTACCAAACCTGCATATCTTCCAAAAGCAATCACCCTTTCCTTTTTTGGATTGATAAGCGTTTCGTAATCAATCAGTTTAATTCTATTATTTAAAATTGAAATGAGTAAATCGCGGTTATAAGCTTGCTTTTTTATAGTATGAGAAAAGAAGAAATATGTTTTTTGTGCGATTAGGTCTTCAATTGGAACTTCCTTTATCCCCATTAAAATATCGCAATGTGAGACATCTTCTATTACTTCGCAGCCAGCTGATGCATATTCTGCATCCTTATAACACCTAATAGGGCTTTTCTGAACCAAAATTTCAACAAATGGAAATCGCTCTTGTACTAACATACATTGTTCAGGGGTTAAAGCAACACGCTTGTCAACCGGAATTTTACCTTCTCGGATAATTCCTAATATCATATTGTATAAATTAATTTTTAAACTCTTAAAGTGTTATTTGGAACAAATAAGTTGGATTCTTGGATCATGCTATAAATAGCTACTATACTATTAATTTAAATCTATCTTGGTTTTAAAATCACTCCCTGTAAAAAACTAATATCATAAAAAAGTACTGCGCTTTAAATCGGACACTAAGTTGCGGAATTTAGGGTATTTTTAAAACCCATTCTTCAATAATTATTCAATAAATATTCTAGTTTTACAACATAAATCGAACTGAAAATTAAAGAATTGAAAATGGCAAGTAATAGAACATTCACCATGATTAAACCCGATGCTTTTGGCGAAGGTAATACGGGTGCTATCACAAAAATGATTGAAGAGGCAGGTTTTAGAATTGTAGCGGCAAAAGTAACAAAACTTAGCAGCGAAAGAGCAGGGCAGTTTTATGCTGTTCATAAAGAGCGTCCATTTTATGCTGACCTTTGTAACTACATGAGCTCTGGAGCTATAATGGCTATGATTCTGGAAAAAGACAATGCTATAGTAGATTTCCGTAAATTAATAGGGGCTACTAATCCTGCTGAAGCAGAAGAAGGCACTATTAGAAAGCTTTTTGCTAAATCTATTGAAGCAAATGCTATTCACGGTTCTGATTCTGATGAAAATGCTGCAATTGAAGGTAGTTTCTTCTTCTCTAAAACCGAAGAATTCTAATGTAAAATAGTTTTATTAAATGAGGGTTTTTTAGCTGAAAGACCCTCTTTACTTATTTCCATTTCACATTGAGCAATTGTGCATTGATACCTACTTTGCTGAAAAGTTCGAGCCAATATAATTGCTGGGCGGAGAGGGTATCGTTGGGAGATTTTACTTCTATAAATAAATATTCGTGTTCATCCCATACGAATAAATCGGGAAAGCCTCGCGAATTATCTTTGAGGTTAGCACACATAGCCAACAAAATTTCTTTTAGCGCAGGAGTATGTACTTTCTTGAGAAATACCTGTAACATAGGAAGTAAATCTTCAAACCAACCTATCACAGGGTTTGCAAAGCCATATTTGTTATTATAAGTAGTAGTGATGCATTCTATCAACTTTTCTTGGTCTAACAACAAAAGTATTCTTTTATCGATGCTCTTTTTTCTACTGTATAAAAAATCAGCTGTAAATAAATCATCAGGGCTTCTTTGAAATGGTTGATGAAAGCCTTTACCAGCTTCATCAAAAATTATCTCCCAAAAAAGTAAGCCAAATATACCTCGCCAAAGGAAATTTTCTGAAAAGAAACCTTGCATTCCTTTCTCATTAAGGTAATAGTCAAGTACACCTTGTTCTACACGATACTGCCAGTCGTTAGCAATGGTAATTGTATCAGCAGCTTTTTGAAACTTGCGGGTACTCCGAACGAATTTTTGCCCAGCAATTTTTCTTATAAAATCTGCAGCAAAATACTTCTCATCAGCATTTTCAGGATTTGCAATAATCTCCTCACACAATTCCTTAGCAGCATCATTTTCACCTTTTCGATGCAAAATTCTTACACATCTTTCCCTAGCAGGTGCTTTAACGGTATAACGATATATAAATAAGGCTTCTTCAAAAAGTTGGTGTTGCTCAAGGAAACGAGCACTTCTTAAAATGAGTCTGTCGAACAGTGGTTTAGCCGTTATACTGAGTTCTGGCGTATTTTCGAGCCAAGATTTTAACAAATTAAAAAAATCTTCTGGATCTCCTTCTGCCCTAAGCCCTCTAAAAAATCGATAGGCTAACGATAACATCAGCTTATCTTCAGCATCTTTTCTATTTTCAAAGTTAGCACTAAGTGCTGCCTCTTTAAATGCTTCAAAGCGTAAATTGCCTAAATCTCTTATCACAAACTGCGACATGTCCATATCTAATGTACCAAAATATAAGAACT
>JBCDJE010000741.1:0-2611 GCA_038748185.1 Bacteroidota bacterium | reverse complement strand
TAGGAACAGATACGTATAACTGGCATGATAAATTAACAAATCGCATTTGGCAAACATTCTACAAATGAAGGAAATAACACAAAACTTTCAAGTTCAATTTAGTTATAAGGTAATTTTTACCAATAAACTCTTCGATATTTCTAATAGTACTTTTGTTAATTACTTCGATAATCAAGAGCAAGCCGCAAAAAATTTTATAATAATAGATAAAGGCATGTATGCCCATCATCCCGATTTGATTGATAGTATTGAAAAATATTTCTTTTTCAATAAAGAAAAAATTCAGCTTTTAGGCAAACCTCTAATTATTGAAGGTGGTGAGGCAGCAAAAAATAACCCAAGCTATCTTGAAGACATACTGAAAGCCACAGATGAGTTAAGCATAGATCGCCACTCTTACATTACAGCTATTGGTGGTGGCGCTTTGTTAGACTTGGTAGGATTTGCCGCAGCAATAGCACATAGAGGCATCAGACATATTAGGATACCTACTACTGTTTTAGCTCAAAACGATTCTGGTGTTGGAGTAAAAAATGGTATCAATGCTTTCGGTAAGAAAAATTATCTCGGCGCCTTTGTACCACCAGTTGCTGTTTTTAACGATGACCATTTTCTAAAAACACTAAACGATAGAGATTGGAGAGCTGGAATTTCTGAAGCTGTAAAAGTAGCTTTAATAAAGGATGAACTTTTTTTTCGAGAAATTCAAAGAGATGCAGAAAAGCTATCATCGAGAGATTCAGACTGTATGAAATCTTTGATATTTAGATGCGCTCAATTGCATATGGAACATATTGCCGGAAACGATCCTTTTGAAATGGGTTCTTCAAGACCATTGGATTTTGGCCATTGGGCAGCACATAAAATAGAACAGCTTAGCCAATATGAGTTGAGGCATGGAGAAGCAGTTGCTATTGGTATTGCTTTAGATGTAACCTACTCTTACCTAAAGGGGAATATTGCGAAGGAAACTTATGAAAAAATAACAGCCTTACTTAAAAATCTTGGATTTAAACTCTATCATCATACATTATCAGTAATAAACCAACAGGGTGAATTGACGATTATAAAAGGATTGCAAGAATTTCAAGAACATTTAGGAGGTAAATTAACCATTATGCTACTTGAAAAAATAGGTAAAGGAATAGAAGTTCATGAAATGGACTACGAACTTATTAAAAAATCTGTAAAAAGCTTAGAAAGCTTATATACACCGGTTTAAGTGATAACTTTCAAATACAACACTTTACCATAATAAATATACTTGGCTCTTCTCATATAATTGAAAATGAAAATTGAAAAAACACCATTTCATCTTGCTTACTGTACAAATATACATCCGGGCGAAAGTTGGACAGAAACTTTCTCTCAGCTAAAGAAACATCTCCCTAAAGTTAAAAAGCAAGTTTCTCCACATCAACCTATGGGAGTCGGTCTGAGGCTTTCAAATTCTGCCAGTATTCAAATACTGGAGAATGATGAGCTACTTCAGTTCAAAGAATGGTTAAAAGAAAATAGTTTATACATCTTCACTTTCAATGGCTTCCCCTACGGCAGTTTCCACAGAACTGTGGTAAAAGATAAAGTTCATACTCCTGACTGGACTACTAATGAAAGACTTGAATATACACTAAGACTTTTTGATATTTTACTTGAGTTACTCCCTAATGATTTAAGTGAGGGAGGTATTTCAACTTCTCCTTTGTCTTATAAGTTCTGGCATAATTCACTTAATGAAGTTTATGAAAAAGCTACTCTCAACTTAGCCAAGATAGCACTCCACTTACATAAAATAAAACAAGAAAAAGATATAAGTCTTCACTTAGATATCGAACCTGAGCCAGACGGTGTACTTGAAAACACAAAAGAAGTAATTGATTATTATAAGCAATGGTTAATACCTAACGGAAGTGCGTTCTTAGCCCAAGCTTTAGGCATCGACCTTGAAAGGTGTGCTGCCATTTTAAGAGAACACATTCAACTTTGTTACGATGTTTGCCATTACGCTATCGCATTTGAAGAACCAGAGGAAGTATTTCAAGCGATGGAGAAAGAAAAGATTAAGATCGGTAAGGTACAACTTAGTGCTGCTTTAAAAAGTATATTTGATGAAAACAGTAAAAAAAACTCACAAAAACTAGCATTCCTAAAAAGGTTTGATGATCCAACTTACCTACATCAGGTGATAGAGAAAGAGAATAGTGGCAAATTAAAGCAATATAAAGATTTACCTGATGCACTAAACCATTTCGATGGTTCAACTAATAAAGAGTGGCGAATACACTTTCATGTGCCCTTATTTTCAGCATCTTATGAATTACTGCATTCTACTAATACTGAAATAAAAAAAGTAATAGCTTATATTAAGCAAAGCCCCATTGTAAAACATCTTGAAATTGAAACTTATACTTGGGAAGTGCTTCCTAAGAACTTCCAAAAAGATATAGATGAATCAATTACAAGAGAAATGAATTGGATTCTTCAACAATTTTAAAATTTCATTAAAACTTTAAAGCTATGCATAAAAAAACCTGTCTATAAGACAGGTTCTAATAGTAATATAGGGATTACTATTTGAGTTTCAGCTTTATATTTTTTAAAATTTGATACC
>JBCDJE010000740.1:0-2619 GCA_038748185.1 Bacteroidota bacterium | reverse complement strand
CCAATTCCCCCATATAATGAATATTACAGCTAGAAAAACCAGAAAAGAACCTCAAAATAAACAGGTGTTTTTACAAGGAGATATTCAATTAAATGATATAGATAATATAGAAATTAGCTATTGGTTGCATGGTGGATGGATAGAACAGGATAATTTATATCACAGGGATGCTTGGCTGAGTGTTACTAAATCGATTAATGAAGAAAAACAGGCATTGATAATAAATACCCATTTACAAGGAACTCAAAGCGGTCATTACTTAGCCAAAGTAGTAGTAAACGCTAAACAAGCGGTCAATAAAAAAAATATGTTTCTAATAAAATTAGCAACACCCACCTACCCTCCTCGCCATAAAGAGACCCAAGATTTTAAAGAAGAAATTGTTGATAATGAAGACATAGGATTTCAATGTAGCTCATTCAACTGGCTAACTCCTTTCAACTCAGCTTGGAAATACTATGGCTATAAAGGAAGCTATTTGGTTAATGGAAATAATCAAAATATCTCAGCTCGGTTTACTCCTGACTTAGCAGCCGGAACTTATAAAGTTCTTTTCCATGAAGAAACTCCTTTTGATCCAGCTAAAAGGATAGCAACAGTAAAACAAAAATGGAATGCTCCTGAGCAACTAGTGGATGAAGCTCTAAATCCTGCACCAAAATTCAAAGTAAGAATAAAACACAAAAATGGTATAGAAGAAAAGTGGATGAAACCACTTCAATCTTTAGAAATTGGTGAATTTGAGTTTGAAGAAGGCACAGAAGGATATGTAGAAATCCTTACCATGGGTTCTACCGGTCAAGTTATTGCTGATGCTATTAAATTTGTTCTGCAAAAGTAAGTCTTGACCTAAAATATTTGTAATCCTGCTCTTTTAAAAGGTGCTAAAGCTTGATGATTAATATCCAACTCAGTAATTAAAATATCTACTTTATCAATCGCTTCTACCTTAAAAGGCTGAATCTTACCGAGTTTCTCTGAAATTGCCATTGAAACTACTCGGTTGCTTCGAGCAATCATCGATCTTTTAGTAATAGCTTCTTCTCTATCATTTTCTGTAATGCCAATTGCAGTGTGTATACCGCTCGTGCCTACAAAACATATATCAGCATGTATTTCCGATAAATAATTAATTACATCCAATCCAATAGCCAGTTTGGCAACTTTATGCAAGCGACCTCCCAATAAACACACTTCAATTTCAGGATGATCACAAAGGGTTAATGCTACTGAAAGCGCATTGGTAAATACCGTGGCTTTTAAATCTAAAGGTAAAAGTTTGGTTAATTCTAGATTAGTCGTGCCTCCATCAATAATGATTACTTGCTCGTCTTCTATTAACTCAAGTGCTTTTCTAACAATTTTCAGTTTACTGCTATGGGCATAAATATTATTTAAGGATGTATGAAATGAAGAAAATGAGCTTGACATAGCCCCTCCATGCACTTTTTTTAGTTGTCCCTTTTCTGCCAATTCCTTTAAATCTCTTCTAATAGTATCTTCGGAGACTTTAAGTTTTTCACTTAACTCAATTGATTTAACTTTATTAAACGAGCGAAGTTCTTCTAGAATAAGCTGATGCCGTTCCTCCTTTTGCATAAGTAAAAAATAATTTGACGGTGATTTTGAAGTCTTTGGGTCAAGGTGTTTTTTGAAAATATTTCTTATAGTTTTTTAAACATGGAATAAGATGGTTGAAAACTAAATATAAATTAACTACAGTCTATTATTTACAAAGCATATGTAATTACAATCAATCTGACCTTAAAGATCTTATCGGATTTATTAAACTGGTTTTAATTGTTTGGAAACTAACAGTGCTTAAAGAAATAATTAGTAGAATTAGTACTGGGATAACAAATATGATCCAATGGATATTTACCTGAAAAGCAAAGTTATTGAGCCAGTCTTTAGCCAAAAAATAAACTACTGGTAAAGCAATTATATTTGCTACTAATATCAGCTTTACAAAATCTTTAGAAAATAGATAAACCATACCCGCTATCTTAGCACCCAATACTTTTCGCACTGCAATTTCCTTGGTTCTTTGGGAAATCATGAAGGTTGAAAGGCCAAATAACCCAAGTGCAGCCACAAACAAAGCAAGGCTAGAAAACAAGCTAAATACCTTCCCAAACTGTTGATCGGCAGCATATTGGCGATCAAAAAAATCGTCAAGGAAAAAATACTCAAACTGGTTTCCGGGAAATTGTGCTTTATATTGTTCCTCTACAAATGAAAGGGTTTCTGAAACATTTTGCATGTGAAGATTAATGGAAAAGTACTGTCCACCATATTCCTTAACATGGAAAAACATAATAGGATCGTAACCATCTTTTAAAGATCGTTGATGATGGTTTTCAACAATGCCGATAATTTCGGCTTTCCAGTCACTTGTTCCCCTAGCAAAATATATTAATTGACCAATTGCATCTTCTGCCTCCTTATATCCTAGTGATTCTAGTACCTTTTTATTCACAATTACTGGCAAAGGATTATTTACATTATCATCAAAAGGGTGAAAAGTCTCATCTTCTCTAAAATTTCTTCCAGCCAATAACTCAATTCCATAGGTTTTAATAAACTCTTGATCTATATAAAAGTGGAACACCTCCGAAT
>JBCDJE010000739.1:0-2620 GCA_038748185.1 Bacteroidota bacterium | reverse complement strand
CTTACTAATGATAAAGTGACCAAATAACGTATAACTCAATAACACTGTTTTTTTGAACCTAAAGGTAAATGCACTGAAAAGTGTATAGTATTAACTATAATTGAGACCAATAAATAAATACCGTACAGATTAAAAAGCGATCTTAAAGGAGTAATTTTACTTTAAACAATTTCCTCACATCACTTCTTATAAGATTTGATAGCCTTATTTACTAAATCAGGGAAATCCCCGGCAATAATATCGACACCTTTATCAAATAATTCGTGGTAAACCTGTATGCCCTTTGTCCTTGCCATGTTATCAATATTTCCCATAGTACCTATAATACAAAAAATACTCTTTTTATGTAGAGTCTGATACAGTTTTTTATTAGACTCAATAGTACCTGTAAAAGCAATCAATCTATTTGCTGGTATATTTGTAGCCTGTATTCTTTCGAACTCTTCCATATTTCTTACTGATACTGAAAGCATCATATCAGGTGCTAGCTCATGTGCTGCTTTGGCTGCTGTACCTGTATAAAGAATGAGCATAGTATTCTTAACTGCATCTAATTCTTTTACAATTTCTACTACTTTTTTTAAGGGTACGTTCCTTTTAATATCGATACTGATAATTGCTTTACCTTCTGACCACCTTAGTACTTCTTCCAAAAGAGGTACTTTGTAAGTAGTTTGATTACCCAATTTATCTTTTAAAAAATATCTTTTGATTTCGACATAAGTTAGGTCTTTCACTTTGCCTGAACCTGTTGTTGTTCTATCTATAGATGTATCGTGCATGAGAATCAGTAAACTATCTTTCGTCATACTCACATCCAATTCGATAATCGCAGGGAAAATAGCCAATGTATTCTCAAATGTTTCAATACAATTTTCAGGAAAACCTTTTGTAGGACCTCCCCGATGTGCGCTAAGCATTGGCATCCGTGAAGGTGTCCACCTAAAATAGCTTTGGATATTACCATGTGACCCAAATAGCTGGTTTTTACTTTGTCCTTTTGCTAAAAGCAAAGTAGAAAAAAGTAAAAAGGTAAAGATTGTTAGTTTTTGTCGCATCAAAATAAAATTAATTAAAACAAAAGGATTAAATGATAATTTCTTTAACTATAGCCGAAATACGCATTTCAAATTTATTTCAGAAAAAGTAAATGATTAAGAAAGTGAAAGACATATATGCCGAAATTATTACTATAGGCGACGAGATACTTTATGGGCAAATAACAGATACCAATAGCCAGTGGATTGGAAAAGAACTCTCTAAAATTGGTATTAAAATTATTAGAAAAACATCAGTAGGCGATTATAAAGAAGAGATTGTATCGGCACTTAATCAAGCACTTGAGCGGGCAACAATAATTTTAATGACTGGTGGACTGGGTCCAACTAAAGACGATATTACAAAAAAAACTATTGCTGAATATGTTGGAGCATCTTTAGTTTTAGATGAAGGAGTACTCGAAAACATCAAGAACATATTTAAAAGCAGAAACCGGAAAATGAATGATTTGAATAAAAGCCAAGCTTATATCCCTGAAAATTCGACTGCTTTAAAAAATTCATCCGGCACCGCCCCAGGTATGTGGATAGATTACCATAATAAAATATTAATATCACTCCCCGGTGTACCGCATGAGATGAAAAATATCATGTTAAAATATGCCTTACCAAAATTGAACAGCGCTTTTGATACGCCTTATATATACCATAAAATGATAAAAACAATCGGTATTGGCGAATCGAGAATTGCACCTATGATAGAACATTGGGAAAATCATTTACCTGACTACATTAAACTGGCATATTTACCTCGGTTGGGTCAGGTTCGATTGAGAATTACAGGTGTAGGTGCTAAGGAACAAATTATCTCAGAGGTAGAAGCACAAACCAAAACACTTGCTAAAATTATAGAGAAATACATCTATGCATTTGACGATGAGGAAGTTGAAGTAACCGTTGGCAAACTCTTAAAAAAGAAAAAACTCACACTTGCAACAGCAGAAAGTTGCACAGGTGGCCGTGTAGCCGATAAAATTACAGATATACCTGGATGCTCTTTATACTTTAAAGGTGGTATTATTGCTTATAGTAACGAAGTAAAGACAAGCCAATTAGGAGTGCAAGAAACCACACTTGAAAAATTTGGAGCAGTAAGCGAGACTACAGCAAAAGAAATGGCAGAACAAGTGAGAATAAAATATAGCGTAGATTTTGGCATTTCAACTACTGGAGTGGCCGGTCCCGATGGCGGAACTCCTAAAAAGCCTATTGGCACTGTTTATATTGGTGTGTCTAGTGCTAAAGAAACAACTGTAAAGTTATTGAATCTGAGTGAAGATAGAATGGTAAATATTCAACTTACTTATATTGCAGTACTGGATTTGCTCAGGCAACAGCTCTTAAGTGGCTGAATTACAACCTTGTCATAAATTGTTTTACCATTTTATTTTTCCATTCGAGGAAATCTCCTTGGATAATTTGCCTTCTTGCCTCACCAACAAGCCAAAGATAAAAGGTAAGATTATGCACACTAGCAATCATTCCAGCAAGGTATTCATTGCTCTGTTTTAGGTGTCTCAAGTAAGCTTTTGTGTAAAAAGTACTTGCATAGCCTCCAAGCG
>JBCDJE010000738.1:0-2629 GCA_038748185.1 Bacteroidota bacterium | reverse complement strand
AACCCATCCTCTGGTAATCAAATTTTTGTAGACGAAGATATTATTATAGAAGATGATGTTGACCCTAATTACTATGATGCAAAGAGGGTTAAAGATTCACCGGTAAAAAAATATTTGAGCGATCTTGATCTTTTCTATGAGAAAAGTGCAGAACCAACTATTAGCTTTACTGACATAGAAACCTTTAGTATTGGCATAAAAGACTATGCCTATTCAGTAGTCTATTTTAAAAGTTTTTTTAGAAACCAACATCGAATAATTAGAAGACCATATCGGCAATCAGAAAGAGTAGCCACTATAAAAGCTGAAAAAATAGGTAAACGTTGGAAGCTTTCTATTGTAAGTATTGTCTTTTATGATCCAGAAGTCCATATAAATGAGATAAATCCTGATATTTCTCAGATTCCATTAGAAACAAAAATTAATATTGATTCCCCTTTACAAACAGATTCTACTATTTTTTTAAAATGGAGTGCTACAGGTAATAATGTTTTTCCTTTTAGTTATGAAATTTATGAAGGAGGTATGCTTCTAGGAAGTACTAGAGACACGACATATAATGCCACTAACCTAACTTCTGATACTGAATTCAGCTTTTATATTATTGCCACTGAAGATTCAATTGGAAGAATTTCTAAAGCTTCGGAGACAGTAAAAATTGCAACTAAGGCAGCGCCAAAACCTTTGCCAGTAAAAAGCTTTTCATTCAAAAATGTAAAAGATACTTATAAGAAAGGTTCAACATATAATATTACTTGGGCCAATAAATTAGAAGAAAGTGGCGCTAGGTTAGAGATAAGAGATAAGCGAGGAGCCTTGTTAGAAGTAATAGAACAAAGTCAAATAAGGAATAGTACTAATTGGAATCCTGATCCATATATGTACAAATCGGGAAAAGGCTATCAATTTGTTTTAAGCGATCCTAAAAATAGCAGTGATAGAACCTCTAGTACAAGTTTTAAAATTGTAAGAAAATTTCCTCTTATCTTGAAAGTGGCTCCTATATTAATTGTTGGCGCAGCAGTAGGGGTTGTAGCAGGAAGTGGATAAATAGGTTGTCACTTAAGCTGAAGAAATAGTTACAATTTAAGTAAGTTTTTGTAAATACTTTCATCGGAGTTTGGAATTACCATAGCACCAACATTTTTTTCGTAAAACTCCTTAGGTCCTACACCACCAATTATTGCGTAAGCATAGCCTAAATCTTTCAATGCTTGTAGGGCTAGCAGTAAAAGTATTTTACCAACTCCTTCACCTCTAAATTTTTTTGCTACTCCTGTTGGACCAAAAAAACCTCTGCTACTAGTTTCGTAACATGCAAAACCTGCAATTTCTTTATCTTTAATAGCTAAAAAACAAGATACTGGAAGTTTTGAAAAGGCAATACTAGCTTCATCAGCCCAAAGATTACTAAAATGAGACTTCACCCATTCACATGTAAATGTTTTTTCAGGAGCAATGGGTCTTTTAAAAATATAACCTTTAGCTTCAAGCGCTTTTTTGAGTGTGTTAAATTCAGGTAGTTCGTAAAGCTTGACTAGCATATCGGACATAATACAAAGATTTAAAGGTTATGAATGTACATTAATTAGCTTTGAAAAATAATATTCAATTTTGTGTAAAGCTAAAATTGATTTTTATACTCAAATTATAATTACATTTGATTAAGCTTAGAAAAATACACTTGAGATTGATTTTCAACTTATCCTACAAATTACAATAAATGATGAAGCATCCTTTCTTATTATCAATAGCTTTTGCTTGTATTTTTTCTTGTACCACTAAAAATCATGAAAACATTCCTGATCAGAAAAAATCGGTGAAAAATGTTTCATTAAATAATAAATCTTTAGTTCTTGGAGCAGCTCAATTTGATAAATATATTCCACAATTAAGTGCGAAACGTGTGGCACTGGTAGTAAATCACACTTCGCAAATTGGTAACACGCACTTGTTGGATACATTGATTGCTCAAGAAATAAATGTACAAAAAGTATTTGCTCCTGAACATGGGTTTAGAGGAGAGGCAGATGCAGGAGCAAAAATTAATAATTCTACAGACAGTAAAACTGGTATTCCAGTTGTATCTGTTTACGGAAAAAAGAAAAAACCTAGTAGCGAAGATTTAGAAGGGGTCGATATTATTATTTTTGATATACAGGATGTAGGAGCAAGATTTTACACTTACATTAGCACTATGCACTATATGATGGAAGCCTGTGCAGAAAATGGTAAAGAAATGTTAGTGTTAGACAGACCCAATCCTAATGGTGATTATATAGCTGGCCCTATTAGAGAAGAAGGTTTTTCGTCTTTTGTAGGAATGCACCCTATACCGATAGTTCATGGGCTTACTGTAGGAGAATTAGCACAAATGATTAATGGGGAAGGCTGGTTAGAAGGGAGCAAGAAGTGCAAATTGACTGTTATTCCGGTGGCAAATTACGATCATAATATTAAGTATTCCTTACCAATACCTCCTTCCCCAAATTTACCAAACGATATTGCAGTACGGCTTTATCCTTCTTTATGTCTTTTTGAGGCAACTATGATGAGTATAGGTAGAGGAACAGATTTTCCATTTCAGGTAATTGGATATCCCGATAGTATTTATGGTGAATTTACATTT
>JBCDJE010000737.1:0-2630 GCA_038748185.1 Bacteroidota bacterium | reverse complement strand
ATTTACTTCTACAGTTGTTCTACAAGGCTGTGATGTTTGAAAATAATCAGCATATATTTTATTGAAAGTTTGAAAATCGGCTTTCATATTCGTAAGAAAAACAGTAATGTCTATCAGGTTTTCCCAACTTGTACCTGCATCTTCTAAGATAAAGCGTACATTCTCCAATACAGCGTGGGTTTGGAGAGTAATGTCGTAAGTAATTATATTTCCATTATTATCTAGTGTTACGCCGGGAATTTCTTTCATATTTTTTTTTCTAGGACCTACTCCTGATAAAAAAAGCATATTTCCCATTCTCTTGGCATGTGGATAAAGCCCTACAGCAAGTGGAGCGCGTTCAGAATTATAATCAATTATATTTTGGGGCATTGTTATGAATATTTAGGAAAACACCATTAAGCCTTCTGCATTTTATCTTTTACTAACTTTTGCTCTTCTTTTATAGCTTCATTCCCCTCTTGTTGGTCTTCTTTTTCTAGTTTCTCAGGTTCTATTTTTCTTGAAAGATATTCATTCAATTTGGTTCTAATTTCAATTGGTGAAAGATTATGGAAAATTTCTCCATTGGCTACAAAAGAAAGTTGACCTGTTTCTTCAGAAACTATCAATACTACTACATCATCTCTTTCTTCTGTCATGCCTATTGCAGCTCTATGCCTTAAACCTAATGTAGCAGGAATATTTTGGTTTTCAGATACAGGCAAAATACACCTTGCTGCCACGATTCTAGCTTTATGGATAATTACTGCACCATCGTGTAATGGGCTATTTTTAAAGAAAACCGACATTAACAATCGCTTGGAGACCTTAGCATCAAGTATATCTCCGGTTTCTGCAAAAAACTTTAACGGATCTTCCCTAGAAATAACAATCAGTGCGCCTGTATTTGTTGCTCCGAGTGACTTTATAGCATCAATTATTGATGTAATATCATAAGAATCTTTGCTATTGGCTTTGCCCAGACCAAAAAAATTTGAAAAAGTTAAATCTTTGAAACTGGTTGTTTTTCCTACCAATAGTAGGAATTTTCTGATCTCATTCTGGAAAATAATTAATGCACCTAAAACACCTACGCTCATGAATTGCCCCAAAATAGAAGTCAACATTTCCATTTCAGTAGCTTTTACCACCAAATAAACCAGATATACAGAAAGGAAACCCAATGAAACACGCAGTGCTACACTTCCTCTTAACAGCTTGTAAACATTGTAAAGCAGAATAGCTACCAATGTAATATCAAGTATATCAACAAACCTGATCTCTAAAAATCCGACATTAAATAGCAACATGTCAGGTTAAATTATTAAAAATTAATTACTAGAAGTATTATAAATTTTACTTACAGATTAAAAATAAAATTCTCGGTAGTTATTATTTCGTGTCATACAATAGTCTCGTTATCTGATGTGCTTCAAGTACATCGTGAACCCGAAGAATTGAAGCTCCGTTTCTTAAGGCTAGCGTATTGAGGACAGTAGTTCCATTTAGTGCTTCATTAGCGGTTATACCAAGCTTTTTATAAATCATAGATTTTCTCGAAACACCAATGAGTATTGGTAAATTTAAAATTTTAAATTGAGCCAAATGAGAAAGTAGCCAATAATTTTGTGCTAAACTTTTTGCAAACCCAAATCCAGGATCAATAATAATATCCTTACAACCAATTTTTTTTAAACTTTCAACTTTTTCATTAAAATATTGAAGCATTTCCAATAAAAGGTCATCATAAGTTAATAATGATTGCATACTCTTAGGAGTTCCCCGCATATGCATTAAAATATAAGGCACCTGTAATTTAGCAACAGTGGCAAACATTTCTTTATCTAAGTTTCCCCCTGAAATATCATTGACAATAGTAGCGCCAAATGCAACTGCTTTAGTGGCTACTTCTGCTCTAAAAGTATCAATTGAGATAATTGCTTCCGGATAAGCTTTTACTAACGCTTCAATTACAGGCAGTACTCTTGATAATTCTTCCGATAAACTCACATCTGTTGCTCCTGGTCTTGAAGAATAACCACCAACGTCTATAATAGTAGCGCCGTCTTCTAACATTCTTCCAGCTTTTTCTATTGATTTATCAATATCACCTACCCATTTTCCACCATCATAAAATGAATCTGGCGTAATGTTAAGAACTCCCATAACAATAGGAGTTTCTAACGAAAGGATTTTTCCTTTTATTAATAAAGTTTTTTTAGTTTCAAAAAAAGCCATGTTTCAAACTAAATTTCGCCAACAACTGAAAGAATGACATTATTTAATGTGCATTCAAATTTATTTAAATTTAAAGTAGATTTATACTTAAAATAAAAACGATGGTGGAAACAGGGTTTAAAGTAATATATGTACAGTGTATTTATTTGATTTATAAATCACCCTTTTTTAAACTATACAAGTACTACATTTAATTGTTAAGCTTAAAAATAGTATGAAAATCAAGGTAGTCATTTCCATTCTCTTTATGCTGATTCTCATTGTTTTTCTATTAAAGCAACATGAAGAGCAAAAGCTGGTACAAACATTTGAAAAAGAAAAGCAAAAAGTATTAGTAGAAACAGAGAAGTTAAAGAATAGAGGAGATTATATCAATGCACTTAGACTTACTGAAATTGAACAAACACAAT
>JBCDJE010000736.1:0-2630 GCA_038748185.1 Bacteroidota bacterium | reverse complement strand
ATGAGAAATATGAAAATATACAGGTTAAGGAAAAAGAAGTCTTTAATGTATTATGGATTGTTGCTGAAGACTTAAGCCCAGATTTAAGTTGCTATAATAATATTCCTATTGCAACTAAAAATATAGATAAAATTGCTAGAGAGGGAATGGTATTTACCAATGCTTATAGTACTTCACCATACGGTTATCCTTCAAGAGCAGCAATTTTCACGGGTACTTTTCCTCATACAATGGGCTTACAGCATGTTAATAATGGGCGAGTTGAACCAAGGATAATTCCTCCTGCAGAAATAAAGATATTTACTGAATATTTAAGGGCTAATGGATACTATTGCAGCCTTAGTGGAAATATTGATGTCCCTTTTGAGGATGCTTCTACCACTTGGGACTATATAGCTTCTTCAAAAGAAAATAATCAGTATAGGCATATTTGGGAGAACCGCCCTGAGGATAAACCTTTTTTTTCTACTATCTATCTTTCTCACACTCAGGAAAAATACAATTTACCTGCGAGCGCTATGAAAAAGGCATTTGCTACAGATAGCCCAGAATTATCGGCAAAAAATATTGAAAGTATAACTGATAGCATTATCAACTCTGATGTATATAAGAATGTAAAGATTGATCTTAAAAAAATAAAATTACCAGATTATCTTCCTAATAATAATCGAGTAAAAGAAGATTATGCGCGCATGTACTTAAATATAAAACGACTTGATAATGAAGTTGGAAATATTTTACAGCAATTAGAAAACGATAAATTAGAAAAAAATACTATTGTTTTTTTCTTTAGTGAAAATGGGAGGGGCTTACCCGGAGGTAAAAGATGGTTATACGAAGGGGGTATCCAAGTGCCTCTTATTATAAAAATGCCTGGTGTTACTTATGGAGGAGAAAAAAATGATCAGCTTGTAAGTTTAGTTGATTTAGCACCAACTCTTTTGGTAAATCTTGGAATACGTATTCCTGACTATATGCAAGGTTTAGTTTTTCTTGGAAAGCTTAAAAATGAGCCCAGAGAATTTATTTTTGCTGCCCGAGATAGAATTGGTGAGGCAAATGAAAAGTTACGCTGTATCCGGAGTGATAAATTTAAATATATTAGAAATTTCACTCAGGAAATACCTTTTGAAGAGCCAATTGAAATACTTGAATTCTTTCCGACAACGAGTGTAATGAAAAGAATTGCTAAGACTCAAGATATTGACGAAAACTTAGAAAAATTTATCAGTAAAAAAAGAGAAGAAGAGCTATACGACTTAAGGAATGATCCTAACGAGCTTTACAATTTAGTGGAAAGAGATTACTTCATAGAAGACCTTAATCTTATGCGTAAAGCCTATGAAAAATGGGAACAGAACATAGGTGGGTTTATCAATATTTCTGAATCGGAAATGCTTAAAGCAATGACTCCTGACGAAGGTTATGAGCTTATTACTGAAGTACCAGAGTTTTCAAAAGAAGGCGGGAAGTTAACTTCACCAACCTCGCTAGATATAAGCTGCCCAACTGCTGGAGCTTCGATAGCCTATGCTATTTTACCCGATGGAGCTTATACTATCTTACCTAATGGGCAGCCAGATATACAATGGCAAATATATACTCAACCAGTTACTATTGATCAAAACTGTACCATCCTTTCTAAAGCAGTGAGGTATGGCTTTGAAGAAAGCCCAATTAAGAGTGTTTCATTTTCTCTCGTAGCAGAAGCAAAACTCTAATGATGAACCAATATATTGTTTTATTTTTATTGTGGGTGGGGTACTATACATTGCACAGTCTTCTGGCTTCAGCGTTTATTAAAAAACAACTTTGTTTTTTTGGGAAGTACTATAGATTAGTTTATAATATTATTGCCATTATTGGTCTTGTTTATATTCTATTTTATAATGCTTTTATCCCCCAAGAGTGGTTAATTAAAAAGACTAACTTCAGTAATTTTATAGGGCTTATGTTTACAACATATGGCTTATTTATTATTAGATATGCTTTCAGGTCTTATAGTATGAAAGACTTTTTGGGTTTTGCACAGTTATCTAAGGATTTTAGTAATGAAGACTTTAAAAAAGAGGGTATTCTAGCTTATGTTAGACATCCGATTTATCTAGGTTCTATATTAATATTTTTAGGGTATTTTATCTTTTTACCTAATTTAGGTAATCTCATAATATTCATAACTACTACTGCATATATTTTTATTGGAATAGTGCTTGAAGAAAAGAAACTAGTCAAAATTTATGGAGATACTTACCGTCAATATTCTAAACGCACACCAATGATTTTTCCTAAGAAGATAAAATTATTTTAAGAGCTATTTTTCTAGTGACTTAAACAAACTCTTAGGTGATAATCTATCAAAAAAATGCTTTGAGGACAAAAAATAAGACTAACTTGAGCTTGGCTTGCTAAGTTATACCTATTGTTATAAGCTGCCATTGGGTATTTTGATTGAAAAAGTACTCCCATCATTTTGTCTTGAAGAAACACTTATTTCGCCCTTTAGTATGTTGACGGACTCTTTTACAATATACAATCCTAAACCTGAGCCTCTACTATAGGTTGTGGCCTTAAAAAACATATCAAAAATATTATCGATATATTCTTCGGCAATTCCTTTACCATTATCTTCT
>JBCDJE010000735.1:0-2637 GCA_038748185.1 Bacteroidota bacterium | reverse complement strand
GGGTTCAGGCATTTTGAAAGATACAATTACTATAGGATGCCTGGGCTGGATGACTTATTGCTTTTACAATGTGGTGCTTAAAGCTCGTAGAAGCCCATTATTGATTATATTATTCATGATAGCGGCTCTTTTGACTTACCTAATTAAAAAATATATTCTGCTATCTTTTTTACCAGCACTGCTTATTTGGATAACTGCCAAATACTTTAGCAGCATCCGACATTTGGTACGAAAAGCATTGATAGCCCCTGTAATCGTAGCAATTTCAGTAGGTTTTGGTTATTTAATATTACAAGCTGTAGGAGGGGATGACTCTCGATATGCTCTTTCTAATATCGCGAGAACAGCTCAGATAACAGCTTATGATATAAGATATGGATGGGGTGCAAGACTCGGTGACGGATCTGGTTACACACTAGGTGATTTAGATGGTACTTTTGGTAGCATGATAAGATTAGCTCCCAAAGCAGTAAATGTGTCGTTATTCAGACCGTATCTGTGGGAAATCAAAAATCCTTTGATGCTGCTTTCAGGCTTGGAAGCACTTTTATGTCTTTTCCTTACTTTATGGGTTATTTATAAGATATCACTAACATCTTCTATTAAGAATTTTTTTAAACCGGAGGTGCTTTTTTGCATGGCCTTTTCACTAGTATTTGCATTTGCTGTTGGAATATCTACATATAATTTTGGCACTTTGGCGCGATATAAAATTCCATTATTACCGTTTTATTTTTCCGGATTAGTTTTGTTGTATTACTATGGTAAATCAAATAACTCTAAAAAATTTGAGGAGTTTGACTCTAGAGAGTAGTTCTCTTTTACAAGGATTCTTCCTTTTTGACCCATTGCTTGGCAGACTGAAGGGTTCTTCAATAAAAAAGAAAGGTAATTGAACCAATCATCTTCATTTTTGCAATGATATCCATTTTCACCATGTTCAACAATTTGGGTATTAACACCTACAGGTGAAACCAAGGCCGGTTTTTCTAAAGCCATGTATTGTAGTGCCTTAAATCCACATTTACCTTTTGACCACTGATCATCCGTTAAGGGCATTATTCCTATATCAATAGCCATAAGATCTTCAATTTCTGTAGACTTACTCCATTTTATGAACTCTATATTGGTCAATTCAAGGGGTGGCCTTTTATTAGAAATTATTCTAAAATTAAATGGATGAGTTTCTTGCAGTTTTTTCAATATGGGAATTATTTCCGATAGATATTGAAGTGTAGAATGCGTTCCTGTCCAACCAATGCAAATTGGTTTATTATCATTATCTATGTTCGGATGTAAATCAGGGTTATGGAGTGAATTTGAATCAATAGTCGTTGGATTGATGACAACATTACTGTTTAACTCTTTTGCGTAGTTAGCTAAAAATTGATTTCCAGCACTGATCTTATAACTCCATTTACATATAGATTTTATCTTTTTCTTCCATTTTAACTTTGATAGCCATGAACCTTTTTCATTTGGGTCTTCTAGCCAAATTGCATCGTCAAAATCATAAACTATTTTTTTTCTCAAAAACTTGGCTAAAAGCCACTCATATACTGGAGGACCTAAGGGTGTGATCTCTCTGTGAATGAAGATAAAATCATATTTAGTTGCCAAAAGCATATGGTAGGTGCGCTTAATAAACCCTTTCAGTAAATGAAGAATAATAACAACAGTTTTGCCCGTATAAAAAACCTTCCATCCTTCGGCATCGAGAAAAGGTTTTATTGTAAACTTGTAGCTCTCTTCGTTTAGAAGAGCTAAGTATTGTTCAAAGCGGAAACGTTGGGATGGAGCTACACCAGGTGGATAGGGGACCAAAAAGAGTATTTTCATGCAGCGTTTAATCGTAGATACAAATAAAAAGGGATTACATCTAAATCCTAAAGAATTAGCTTGGTATCGACACCTATTTCTGCATATGTTCATGACAGTTTACAAATTCTATATGCTTCATCATTTTAAACAGGCTGTAGGGAATACAATAGAAATAGCTAATGCTGCTCGCCTAGATTAAATGCCACGATTATTGAAAAGTGTAGCTAAATAACAATAATGGAGAGTTTAAGAGAAACACTTATGTCGGGTGGAAGGTGGATGATTTTGAGACAGGTATTAGGTCAATCGGTTCGTTTGATAATCAGTATATTACTCACTAGAATAATTGCACCAGAAGATTTTGGAGTAGTGGCTAAAGCAATAGCAGTAACTGGAATAGTTGAATTAATATTTATACATGGTCTTTTTGGTTCTATAGTTAGAAGTGATTCATTGAATAATGATCAGCTTAATTATTTATTCATTTTTTCGCTGATAATAAGTTTGATTATAACTTCATTGCTTTTTTTCTTAGCAGAACCAATCTCTTTATTTTACGATGATGATCGTATAATTTGGGTGGTTCGAATTGCCGCATTATCAGTTTTGGTTTCTGGAATTAAAACAGTATTTAATGCTCTCTTAACTCGAGAAATGAGGTTTAAGCAACTCGCTATTGTTAATATAGCCGCAACGGTATTTGCTTCTTCATTAACGTTGCTTTTGGCACTATTAGATTTCGGCACGTAAGGGCTGCCATGAGTGCCACTCCGAGCCCGGGCTTCGTCAGGAGGCCGGGGCGCGAGAGGGTCCAGG
>JBCDJE010000734.1:0-2638 GCA_038748185.1 Bacteroidota bacterium | reverse complement strand
TGAAAATTAAAGATAATACCATTTACATTACTCCCCCAGATAGTGAAATTATTTTAAATGGAGAGTATTTTCAGCTTACAAAGCCGGAGCCTTCTGCTGGCCCCAAACCCTCAGTTGATACACTTTTTGCCTCTTTGAGTAAAGAGAAAAAAGCATATTCAATAGGTATTATTCTTTCGGGTACTGGAAGTGATGGTGCTAAAGGCATAAAGTCCATAAAAGATGCTGGTGGAATTACTATTGCTCAGGAACCACAAACAGCAAAATATAATGGTATGCCTTTGTCGGCAATAGAAACCGGACAAATTGACCTAGTACTTTCACCAGATAAGATTGGTGAAGATTTGAAAGAAATTGTGAGTAGCTCATCATATCAGATAATAACAGAAGATATAATAGAAAATAATAGTACGCTGGATATTGTCTTAAGTAAGCTCTCGAAAAGGTCAGGGACAAACTTTGCTAATTACAAACCTTCTACTATAATACGAAGGCTTGACAAACGAATGAACGAGCTCAAGATAAATAGTATAGAACGTTACCTCAAATTTATTGAAGACGATCCATCTGAACTCGATAAGCTATTCCATACTATACTTATTGGTGTAACGAACTTTTTTAGAGATAAAGAAGCCTTTGAAGAGCTGGAAAAACACCTCAGCAAAATCATGGCATCTAAAGAAAAGGGTGACCAGTTACGAATTTGGATAGCTGGGTGTGCTACAGGAGAGGAAGCATATTCTATTGCGCTACTTATAACAAAGCTTGTGAATGGCAGGCTACAAGACTATAATATCCAAATTTTTGCTACTGATGTAGATGAAAATGCCATTTCTATCGCTCGTAAAGGAATTTACAGTAAAGAAGCCATTGAAAGTGTTCCTGAAGATATTATTAATAACTATCTATTAAGAAAAGGCGATACTTTTGAAGTAATTAAACCGATTAGACAGTTAATATTATTTTCTAAACATGACGTTTCCTCAAATCCCCCTTTTTTGAAGCTCGACCTCATAAGTTGTAGGAATCTCTTGATTTATTTTAGTCAAAACCTACAAAAACATGTGATCCCAATATTTCATTATAGTTTAAACCCCGATGGCTATCTTTTCTTAGGTAAATCTGAAACAGTAGGACAGTTTACCGATTTATTTATGACCATTGAAGGGAAAGCCAAAATCTTTCAAAGAAAAAGAGGTAACAAAGCAAACTCTGTCCGCTTCGCCTCATTTGCACCAAAAGGAGCTGCATTAAAAGAAAATAACGTTGTTAATAAAAAAAGTCCGCAAAAGCTCACAGTACCAGAAATGGTAAAAGAGACGTTGTACAATACTTTTGACTACAGTTATGTAGTAATTGACAGCAATATGGATGTAATACACATTAGTGGTGATGTGCGTATGTTTCTGGGTATTAACCCAGGTACAATGAATACCAATATACTTAAATTGGCTAATAAAGATCTTCAAATTGATTTAAGAGCATTAATTACCACTGCCGTAAAAAACAACGAAACTAGCAAAGGTGAAATAAGAAAGCTGCACTTTTTTGATAATGAATTTTTTGTAAGGATTGTAGTAAAGCCTTTATTATATTCTGAACCCGATCAAAGTCTATTTGTAATTATATTCGAAACGCACCAGAAAAACAGCCTACTTTTTAATTATACAGAAGGAGAAAAAGTAGATAATATCAATGAACACCCCAGAGTAATTGAGCTAGAACATGAGTTAGAAGGTGTTAAAGAACACTTACAAACTTTTATAGAGGAGCTTGAAACTGCCAATGAAGAACTACAATCTTTAAATGAAGAATTACAGTCTTCAAATGAAGAATTACAATCTTCGAATGAAGAACTTGAAACCTCGAATGAAGAATTACAATCAACCAATGAAGAGCTTCAAATTGCCTATGCTGAACTAAAAGCCGCAAGTGAAGAAATTGATAATCAGAACAGAAAAATTAAAGAAAGCGAAGCTAACTCACGCGCTTTATTAAATAATTCTCTTCAGTCTTTTATACTCATTAATAGAGACTATAAGATAATTTCTTTCAATAATACAGCACAACAAAGATCAACTATGCTTTATGGGAAGAAATTGAAAAAAGGGGAGTCTATGATAGACTATAAGCCTACTGGTGCACTTGAAAGATTTAGAAAAGATTTTAGAAAGGCTATAGGCGGAAATTTTGTGGGGGGAGAAAAAGTATTGAATACTAAAAGTGGTGGAACACGGTGGTTTAGATATAATTTCACTCCAGTAGAAGATGAACAACATCAAATAAACGTAGTCTCTTACAGCTTGCTTGATATTACTGATATGAAGCGACTACAAAAGGAGTTAACAGAAAGTGAAAATCTGATTACATCGATCTTTAATGCAGCAGATATTGGCATTTGTGTAACTAACGAAGAAGCTACATTCGTAAAAGTTAATCAAAGTTATTGTAACATTTACGGTTACAAAATGGAAGAACTTATTGGGCAAAAGTTTACAATTGTACTACCTAAAAATCAGCAATCTTACGCATTTGACCTACACCAAAAGTACTTAGATGGTCACCCCGAAAGTGCAGGAATATGGACAGTAAAAAATAAAGATGGGAAAGAATTTAAAGTAAAAGTATCAGCCTCACG
>JBCDJE010000733.1:0-2642 GCA_038748185.1 Bacteroidota bacterium | reverse complement strand
TTTTTTCTTTCTGTTCATTTTAAATACTATTTCTTGTAGCCAAGAAGAAAGTGTTATCATTTCTGAAAAAAATACACCTACATACTTCGCTAATCCTTCTGAAGGCGGTCAAGTGGTTACTTCGGAGAAGCTCGATTTTGTAGTTGATACAGTTGTAAATGAACTCGAATCACCCTGGGGTATGGCATTCCTTCCAGATGGTTCTATGCTAATCACAGAAAAACCCGGCAGGTTACGAATTGTGAAGGAAGGAAAATTAGAAGCTTCACCCATAACCGGTTTACCTGAAATAGTTGCTAAAGGGCAAGGTGGTTTATTAGATATTCAACTCCATCCTAATTACGAAAATAATGGTTGGCTTTATATTTCCTATTCAGCTACAGGAAGTGGGGGAAGTAATACAGCAGTAATGAGAACTAAACTACAAGGCAATGCGCTTGTTGAGCAAGAGGTGATATTTCAAGCTGTTCCATTTTCAGGTAAATCACACCATTTTGGTAGCAGAATAGAATTTGATAATGAAGGGTTTGTGTATGTTTCAGTTGGTGATAGAGGAGAAAGAGATAAAAATCCGCAATCTTTGGAGACCGCTGGTGGAAAAGTACACCGAATTTTAGAAGATGGGAGTATTCCTCAAGATAATCCTTTTGTAAATACTACTGATGCTATGACATCTATTTATTCTTATGGGCACAGAAATCCTCAGGGTCTAGCTAGACATCCTGTTACAGGAGCTATTTGGGAACACGAACACGGACCACAAGGTGGTGACGAAGTAAATATTATAAAAGCAGGTATTAACTATGGTTGGCCAGTAATAACCTATGGTATAAACTACAATAACACCATTATTACTGAAGATACAGCTAAAGCAGGTATGGAACAACCTCTACACTATTGGACCCCTTCTATAGCGCCTTGCGGAATGACCTTTGTTGCAAGTGATAAATATCCTGAATGGGAAAATAATCTTTTAGTGGGCTCACTTAAATTCAGGTATTTGGCAAGGTGCGAAATTCAAGGAAACAATATTGTACACGAAGAAAAGCTTATCGAAACCCTTGGTAGAGTTAGAGCAGTTGAACAAGGACCTGATGGATACATTTACGTAGCAATGGAAAGCCCCGGCATGATTGTAAGGCTTTTCCCCAAGCACAAGGCAGCAGAATGAAATATTAATACTTATTGAGAATGCTTATAATATGACATATTGCAAGCATTCTTTTGTTTTCAGCAAAATACTTTTTTACTAATTTGCAAGCCAACAATTGCTTACTAATAATGCTTATCATTAGATTACTCTCAAGGCTACCAATGCCTGTACTTTATATTATTTCAGACTGCTTATTTGTACTTGCTTATTATGTAGTAGGCTATCGCAGAAAGGTAGTAATGGCTAATCTCATTAATTCATTTCCTGAAAAAACTAAAAAAGAGCTCAACAAAATAGCACTGGATTTTTATAAACATTTAGCCGATTTTACGGTAGAAGTCTTAAAATCTGTTTCTATCTCATCTGAAGCCTTACAGAAAAGAGTGAATTTCACTAATACAGAAGTTTTACAAAACTATTATGACAGCGGTAAATCTACATTGTTGCTATCAGCACACCAGTTTAATTGGGAATGGGGATTATTGGCCGGCTTTCTTCAGCCTTATCCTGTAGATGTTGTATATCAAAAACTATCTAATGATAAATCAGACAAGCTTATGCGTGAAACCCGCTCAAAATTTGGGGCTTCACTTATTAAAAAAGGAGATGCTATTAGAGAAATAATTAGAAAGACTCGTGAAAAAAGACTGATTGTAATTAATGGTGATCAAACCCCTTCTGGCGGTGTGAAATCCGATATACATTGGGCAACATTTTTAAACCAAGATACCCCCTTTTTTAAAGGACCAGGGGTTATTCCGGTTAAAACAAATATCCCTGTGGTCTTTTTTAAAATTTCTTCTCCGAAGAGAGGCTATTATGATGTAGAATTTATAAAACTGGCAGAACCTCCTTATGAAAAAGGCACTTTAGAGGTACTTGAACGCTATATAGCCGAAACAGAAAAACAAATTAGGGAAAGACCTGCTTACTGGTTATGGTCACATAAACGATGGAAAAAAAAGAGAGAGCCAAAATTAGTGAACGAAAACAAAAAATAAATACTGACTTATGCCAGTAATAAATCGGCATTTACATTTGAAGTATTTTCAAGATATGAGTAATTGCTCAAGCGATTGCTTTTGATCATTAAGTTGTTTTTTAAGCTCAGTACATCTTGTTTTTACTCTATTACAACCTTTCTACTAAAGAAGAAATTTCTTGCTCGTAACTTGTTATCTTCTCTTCATGATTTGCTAGTAACTTCAAGTTAGCAGCAATTTTCTTCTTCAATTTTTTCTCTTTTTTTAAAGATTCATCAAGCAATTTTATTTTTTTCTTAATTGACTTATCAGTAGTTGTTAAGTTAAAGATTAATGAATCGTGCCATTTCTTTTACGGTATCTGGGCTTGTTACTTTTGTTGTTTGCGACACTATGAGTTCTTGTAGGTCTTGTTTTTTTAGTACTTGTAGAAGTTACATTAGCTTCCTTAGCAACAATATCAACCTTCTCAGCTTGCACCTTTTTTATTGCTGTTCTTCTATTAC
>JBCDJE010000732.1:0-2644 GCA_038748185.1 Bacteroidota bacterium | reverse complement strand
TTCAAAAAAAACTTACATCTCTTGGATAGTAGTATTTCTTGTAAATAAGCAGTGACACACAGGATATTTAAATCTTAGTAACAATATGCGTTGCTTAACGGAGTTTAGATAGAAGCCTTAGAAAACTGGCAACAGTGCATTTTTATAATCAATTATTTTTTAAAACAGGCTAATACTATTAAGCATGAAAAGGAATTTCTGCCTTAAGTCAATACTTTCAATACTGCTGTGCTTCTTTACTCTATACGCTTTTGGTCAAGGCAAATCAAAAGAAGAAAAGAAAGCTGATAAAATGCTAAGTAATGGTGAATATCAAAATAGTATAGAGCAGTATCAAAAGATTTTATTAACCGCAAAAGAAGAAAATAAAGCGCGTATCCATTATAAGATAGCAGAAAGTTTTAGGCTTTCTAATAGGCTTTACAAGTCGAAAGAACATTATCTTAAAGCTATTGAAGGAACTCTTGAAGAAGACAGTCAAAAGCAAAATGCAATGTTATATTTAGCATTTGCTTATAAAATGAATGGTCAGTATGAAGAAGCTGAGAATCAATTTAATGAATATCTTCAATTAGGTTCAGAAATAGAATTTTGGGACAAGGCGAAAACTGAATTGAAAAGTCTTGAAAAAATTGAAAGTATTACATCAATAGAAAATGAGTTTATTGAACTCTTTAATTGTAATACAATAAATTCAGAAGGTACAGAGTATGCTCCAATAATACTTAAAGATGATACTAATAACATGATTTTAGTGTATACAGCAAGTGGCGAAGAAGTAGTATTTAGCGGTTCAGGATATGGTTATACTAGATTATATAAACTTGCAATAGAAGATTCTTTGAAAAATACCGGAACTGTAACTCAACTTGATATTCCATTACCAATTTTTAAAGATAATAAATATAATGTTGGCACTAGCACTTTTACCGATAAGGGTAGAACAATGATTTTTGCCAGAGGAAATTCAGGTTATAAAAAGGATAAGCAAAAAGAAGTAAGTCTTTATATCACTTACTATAAAGATACAAGTTGGACAAAACCGGAGCTATTACCTTTTTCAAGTAATGATACTTGGGAATCATCTCCAGCTTTTTCAGCTGATGGAAAGAGGTTATATTTTTCATCAAACATGTCTGGTGGAAAAGGAGGATTAGATTTATACAGTGTTGATAGGAGGAAAAATGGTATATGGGGTCAACCTAAAAATTTAGGAAATAAAATAAATACGCCTAGTAATGAAATGTTCCCTTTCGTAACTGAAGATGGAAAGTTGTATTTTGCATCAGACGGACACCCTGGTTTAGGGGGGTTAGATAACTTTGTGGCTTACAAGGTTGATAGAAAGACAATAGTTGAGAATGTTGGAGTGAAATTCAATTCTCCCTACGATGATTTCGGCTTAATTTACAACGATACGCTGTCTGGTTACTTTTCTTCAAACAGACTTGGTGGAAAAGGCAGTGATGATATCTATTTTTTTCTTGACAAAACACCACCAAAATTCGATCTTTTTGTTGAATTAGGTTTACGTTATGGTGAAGATGGTGGCGATAAGGACGGGAATTTTTTCTCAGGTGAACCAATTCTCAATGCAAATGTGACTGTTTTAAAGAAAAAGGCAGCTAAGATTATTGCACCTGAGGAGAAAGTAGAAATAAAAAAAGAACTAGTAGAAAAATATCAAGAAAATGTAAAAGACTCTCTGGTAGATGTAGTAGCAGCTAATGTACAAAATGATTTAGTTAATACCTACAAGGAAAAGTTAGATCAATCGCTACAAGAAAAACTTGAAAAAGAGGAAGGTACACCTTTAGCAAGAGAATTTGTAAACTTAGTAGCAGACTCTTTAATAGAAGCATATTCAAATAGTGTTAGAGATTCTATAAAAGAAGAGTACAAAGAAATTATTAGTGAAGTTGCCGATTCTCTTGTAACAGTTTACGAAACAAATGTTGAAGATTCTCTAAACAATCCTGAAAATACTACTGAAGATTATGAAGAAATAGGCGAGTTAACGACAGGTAGGTATGGAAAAACTAAATTTAAGTTAGAACCGGGCACAGAATATACATTTATTATGTCAAAAGAAGGTGCGCTTACTAAGAGAGTATCATATAAAGCACCAGATTTAGAAAATATCCCAATAGAAAAGCTTGTGGCTATCGGTATTGAAGACTCTACTTTAAAACAAGATTATCAACTTGATAAACCTATTGTAGGAGATATTATATCGATGAAAAGCGGAGAAAATGATTACCAGTTTGAGGAAATACTTTATGACTATGACTCTTATTACTTCGATAATCAAGATAATCCTCAAATTGATAAACTAGCACAGTTTCTTAAAGATAACCCTGAGATTAACATTGAAGTAAGTTCTCATTGTGACGATAGGGGCTCTGATCTGTATAATCTAATGCTTTCACAAAAGCGCGCAAACTTTGTAGTTGAATATTTACTTACTAAAGGAATACCTGAAAATCAAGTTATAGGAAGGGGGTATGGTAAATTTGCAATGAAAATAAATAATGCTGAAACGGAAGAAGATCACAGAATAAACAGAAGAACAGAAATAAAAATCACTTCAATCTCTTCAGCTACCGAAGAAGTACCAATTTCAGAAACAGAGACTAAAGACAAG
>JBCDJE010000731.1:0-2644 GCA_038748185.1 Bacteroidota bacterium | reverse complement strand
TTTTGCAAAATAACTTTTTTTATTTTATAACCTGATTGCCAATTGTATAAAAATTTACCCATTTGAGTGGCTTCGGTTAATTCCCACATTTCATTTTGTACGGTAATAATGGGATCTTTTGATTTTTCTGGAATCGGCAGTATTGTAAAAGCTTCGTCACTTAATTTCACTTCCGAATCGTAAACAGGCTGTAAAAAGTATTCGCTTCGAATAACCTGAGAAAGTTGATCCTTCATTTTAATCAATCCTTTATTAAAAGTATAGTCATACCCTCCTTCGAAATAGGTTGAGAGAGAAAACTTTTCTGGCAAAAAAACTTGTAAGCTATCTTTTCTAAATGGCCCTGCTTTAAGGTAGGCCTTGTTATTTCTGTGATAGGTACTATTATCTTTACCTAATACACGAAAATGCTTTCCTTGCTGCAAATACAGTTCATTACCTTTAAAATTATTTTTAATGTAGATCAAGCTACTTAGCAGTAAATTTTCTTCCTCTTTAGTTAGCATATTTTCTAAAGGAATACAGGTTGTACCTTTAGGCAGGTTATCAACATCTAAATTGAAGAGTAACTTTTTATAAGGCAGTAGATTTACACTGTCAATGGTTATTAATTCATTTGCCGTTCTAATACTAATTCTATTTTTTCCTTTTGAAGCCCTAAAAGCATATTTTTTAATCAAATCGGTATTTCTAAAATAGATCAATTCATCATCTAAGTAGATTAAGTGTACCGCTTTTGGTTTCCCATTTTCACTTACAAAAGGAGTAAACTGCGGGATTGAATCTTCGATAGGTAGATATACAGTGCTATATCCGTTTTCCGGATTTAAAAATTGGTAATATTTGTTTTGAGCAAGTGCAAAAGTATGTTTGTATGTATCAAAATCGAAGAGCCTATTCATTTCTTTATATTGAAAATGTTGTAACTGATAATCATTCTTCGATTTCCTGTAATATGCGGAATTAGCCCATGTTTTGGTATTTGGTAAATTATCTTCTCTAAATTTTGCAGTATATCCCAAAGCCGTTAATTCTGAGCCCGTAACTGGCTGACCTTGTTGGTCTTTCACTCGAACTTTAAATGCTATTTCTTTACCCGGATATGCTTTTTTAGGATGTTCCAAAGATACGTCAAGTGCTTCATCTCTATAATACACAGCGTAATTCTTTTGATGCATTTCACCAGCCCACATATATTGATAGCTAACAAACCAATTTACCTTCTTATTTGCTTTTGCACTAAATGAGAGCGACTTTTCTTTCCCTCGGACTTTTACCTTGTTCTTTTTATAAATGCTATACCACAAATCGAGCTGTCTAGGATTTGATAGTTGTATGAAGACAGAATCTCCGGTATGATAAGCAAAACACTGCACTTTATCAGGTTCTTCTGACAAAGACAGTTGTTCATTGTAATCTTTTGTAAAAACCTTGTATTCAAGTGCTTTTGGATTTATTCTTACTTTTTCTGGTACATTCAATTTCACAGAATCTATCATATCCTCAAAAAAGGTATATAACCAGACTGATTGAATGTTTTCTTCATCAGTTACTACTTGTATAGAATCATCTTCCAGTTGTATTCCCAAAGGATTTTGATGATGATAAAAAGTACTCTTCCAATATTCATTGTGGATTTCTCCTGCTGTATTGGTAAAATTCACATGCACATTATATTCCATAGAAAATACATCGAAGAGGGAATCGGGTGGAGAAATTTTAACTTCTCCCTTATTCCCTGCCACTTCTTTTACTTGCCACAAGGTATCAGGTACGAAATATTCTGTTGTATCAAAAGCGTAAAACTTTTTTGGTATTAGTGCGATAGATAATGCTCCATCTTTTACAGGTAAGCGGTTTGAATTAGTTGCTTTTATATCAATAGCTTGTTGTTCTTTCTTAAAATGTGTCGATTCAGCATTTACTTCAAGATCAACTTCATCTAAAATATAGTTTTCTAGTTTAAAATAATCGCTTATCACTTCCCTCCCTTTGTACTTCCATATTACTTCATAGCTTTTATTAACTTGTAGATTAAGGCTATCGGGCGGTAAAAATGTATAGTGATATACGCCCGGTCTTATTGGAGAAACTTCAGCTAATTTGTAGGTTTCTCTATAATTTTTGGCAAGGAATACTTCCAGTTGTTTTTCTAAAGGCTTATGCTTCTTGTTGTGCAGCCAAACTTTACACTTAATGCTATCCGCTGGTTGGTATTTAGGCTTACTAAAAACTACATATCCTTTGTATTTATTCTTATCATCATCGTAATCGTCCCTGTAATACTCATCAAAAATACCCCATATCTTCTTCACGAAACCTTGTGGTTCTCCCCACTTAATTGATCGGAATATTGTCGTTACAAAATTTCTAATTGGCAAAGTGATGTACCTGAGTGGAAAAGAGTAGAGCATTTTGGCGCCTATACGCCTTATTGTTATTTTATTTCTTTTATCATTTTTCAGGTTGAAAAAATAGGTTTTATCTTCAACCGTAATAGTGAGTAATCCTGATTTTCTATACTTCTTTTTAAAATAAGTACCTATCCTCGACATGAATGGAAGGTGCTTTTCATCAATCTTCACTACGGCATCTTTAATAATATTCCCCTTTAAATCTGTAACCAACAAGTTAAGATCCGTTT
>JBCDJE010000730.1:0-2653 GCA_038748185.1 Bacteroidota bacterium | reverse complement strand
ATATTCTCTCTTCTTTTTTTTGTAGAAATACATTTAAGGTAGGGCAGGTAATTATTATGGACGATTTAGAAGGAGAAATTATAGAAATCACAAGTATTTCAGTAGTATTGAGAACTTCAGATGGTAAAATTGTTTTTCCAGCAAAAGAACTAGTAAATAGAAAAGTAAAAATTCAAGTTCCTTAGTAGTTCTTTTTCTCATTGGTGAATGTTGCGGTAGTAACAATTAAAAAATATGTGCATCTTTTCACAATTCAGTCCATTTTCGTTTATTTTTCCACTTTACTGAACAGCGGGTGCTAGTGATAGCTCCTGATTTTTTGAATTAGCTTAATATATGGCGCAAATCAGAAAGTTTGGCACTTTTGGCGGTGTTTTCACACCTTCAATACTCACCATCTTAGGTGTAATAATGTACTTAAGGTTGGGTTGGGTTGTTGGTCAGGCTGGGCTTATCTGGACACTTGCCATTATCTTTATAGCACATATAATTTCTGTTTCGACAGGCTTATCTGTTTCTTCCGTTGCTACAGATAAAAAAGTAAAAGCAGGAGGGTTATACTATATGCTTTCCAGAAGCTTGGGCTTACCAATAGGCGGATCAATTGGAATTGCTCTTTATGCAGCTACAGCTTTGAGTATTTCTATGTATATCGTTGGCTTTGGTGAAAGTTTTAACAGTGTTATCAATTTTACATCACCAGATCCAGCAGTCGCTCAAAATTATCTGCGAATTACAGGTACTGTCACGCTGGTACTCATAACTACCATTGCACTCATTAGTACTTCTCTAGCTATAAAAGCGCAATATTACATTATGGGGGCAATTTTTTTATCAATTGTTTCGGTAGTTGCTGGAGGGTTTATGGTAGACTCTCCTTTTATAGCTAGAGAAATTAATTTGTGGGGTTATGTAAGTGCAGAACCATTAGAAGCTGTTTTTGCTATTTTCTTTCCGGCTGTTACTGGTTTTACTGCTGGTGTAGCCATGTCTGGTGATTTGAAAGACCCTAAAAAGTCCATTCCTACTGGCACTATGGCAGCTATTACAGTAGGTTTTATTGTATATGTAGGTTTAGCTATCTTTTTAGCATTTCGAATAGACAGGCAGTATCTTATTGATGATTACAATATTTTTTCGAAAATTTCTATTCTTGCTGTTTATGGTAGCCCACTGGTAATAAGTGGTATTTGGGGAGCAACGTTATCTTCTGCTTTGGGAGGTATTTTAGGAGGACCACGCATTTTACAAGCCATGTCGGTTGATAAAATTACTCCAAAAACTTTTGCAAAAGGCGTAGGAAAAGAAAACGAACCACGAAATGCTTTAATACTTACTTTTGTTTTGGCCGAATTTGGTGTATTGATTGGTAAACTGGATGTTATTGCACCTATAGTATCTATGTTTTACCTCACGGCTTACGGCTTTATTAATCTCACCAGTGCTTTAGAAAGCTGGTCTGGCTCCGATTTTAGGCCTCAGTTTAAAATTCCCCGATTTGTAAGTGTACTTGGTGCAGTAGCCACTTTTGCCATGATGTTTAGATTGAATATAGGGGCTATGCTACTATCTTTCCTTGTTATAGGCATCATTTTCATTTACCTCACTAAAAAGCAAATCAATTTGGGTTTTAGTAATATTTGGCAAGGGGTTTATGCTGAAATTGTTAGAAGAGCTTTATTTAAAATTGGTAAGAGAGAAAATGATCAACGCAACTGGCGGCCTAATATCTTATTATTTAGTTGTGCAGCCAATCAGCGAGAGTACCTTGTAGCTTTTGGTGCAAAGCTGGTAGGAAGACTAGGATTGATCTCTAATTTTAATGTACTTGAAAAAAAGGAACAAGAAGTACTTACTAAAGCAAATCAATCACTTGATTATAATGCTTTGGGTAATGGGCAGGAAATGTTTAGGGGGATATTTGCAAGACAATTTTACAGCCAAAATGTGTATCAAGGGATGTCTAATATTGCTGAGTCCTATGGGTTCTCGGGCATAGAACCAAATACAATACTTATTGGTTGGGCGAGGAACCATCGTGCTGAGGAACAATTTATTCCGGTACTTGAAAAGTTCCATAAACTAGATTACAATATCTTGGTGATGGACTATGACAAGAAAAAGGGGTTTGGAAATAAAGAGAAAATAGATATTTGGTGGGAAGGATCAGGGAGAAATTTGTCTTTTATACTCACGATGATCCGTTTTTTAATTACTACCGATGACTGGTTAAATGCACAAATTAGAATGGTGGTACACATTTCTTCTGTGGATACCGACGGCAATGAAGTGCTAAGGGGTTTATCAGTTCTATTAGAAGAATACAGGCTGCAAGCAGAAATCAAAATAATTAATACCCTACTAGATAATCGTCCACTTTACGAACTAATAAAAGCTGAGTCTGCGGAATCTGATCTCATTTTTACTGAACTAAAAAACATTGAACATTCTCAAGAGAGTTTCTTTTATAGTGAGACTACGAAATTATGTAATGAGACAGGTACAATAGTACTATACAGTGGCTCTTCTGAATTTAAAGATATAGATATTGGTGTAAAATCTGAAGGCTTAATCCAAAGTGATGAACCAAATGTTAGCAATACTCCTTTAAAAAATGCTGAATATGATAGCCAAGAATTAGTGACACTCCATT
>JBCDJE010000729.1:0-2655 GCA_038748185.1 Bacteroidota bacterium | reverse complement strand
GTATTGCTGAGATAGCATGCTTACTATTTCAGGATTTTTAAAGGTATTTTTTTCCTGCATTTTACAGAACTTGCACCAATCTGTATAGATAAAGATCAATATTGGTCTTTTCTCTTTCCTCAATTTTGTACTAAGGTCACCGAAAGACACCCATTCTATATCTTGTGAAAACGTTTTGCTGGAAAACGCAAATAGTATTAAAATAAATAGTAAAAATGTTTTCATAGAGGTAGTTATTGTATGACCAGACGTATCCCCAAAAAACCTCTCATCCCTTGGTTAGGTGCAAAGACATAAGTAGGATCAAAAGTAAGGGCATTGGGATTGCTTTCAGTAGGTATTACCTCACCACTGCTCCCAAATTGGACGTCTCTATCGAAAGGGTCAAATGCTCGAGCGATACTATTGGCTGGAGGTGTGTAATTTAGTAGGTTCTTGATACCCCCATAAATTTCCCAATTTTTCAACTTTTTACTTACTTGTATGTTCTGAATGCTCCACCAAGGTGAAAACTCAGGTCTATCATCAAGCTCTCCTAGTAAAGGTAGTCTCATAGGACCGTACAGATTACCTGTATAATCTAAAGTTAATCCGATAGAAGGAACTGTATATCCGATACTCCATACTCCGGCAAATTGTTCTGTAAGCAGCTGTCTTTCTTTAATACTATTTTCCTCAAGCGTAACATCCATAATAGTTGCTCCAGCTACTATTTTCAAACCATTTTCCATGGCAATATCAGCATTTAAGGAAATCCCTTGCGAAACAGCTGAGCCATTGAGATTATCGTAAATAATTTTATTAGGATCAGTTTCATAATCAGGAACAATGCGATTGGTGAAATACGTGTAAAAAACACTTGCATCAAGCCCTATAAATGTATTGTTTTTGGTGATAATGCTCTTTACAAAATTTAAATTGGCATTCCAGGAAGTTTCAGGCTGTAGTGTTCCTTCAAATACTACTTCCCTTGCTCCTGTTAAAGCAGCATGGTCTTCCGTAAACACATTGGCTACTCTGAATCCATTACCTAAGCTTAAGCGAAGAATGTTCATTTGATCTTTAGAATTCCATTTGTAATTGATGCGAGGAGAAAAAATATTGCCGTGTCGATTATCATGGTCGTATCTCATTCCTAAGAGCAGTTTATGTTGTTGGTGTAATGCAATCTCATCTTGTACAAATAGACCAGGTAAGTATACTACATCAGGACGATTGCTGTTGTCAGTGGATGTAGCCGGAGTATTATCATCATAATACGTGTATCTCAAGGCAGTTCCCATGAGTAAGGTGTGTTTCTGACCGATAGCTTTATTCCACGTAAACTGACCAAATCCTATGTATTGATCAGCAATGTAAACCGTGTTACCATAAACTGAATTTTGGCTATGTCCATTGGCGCTAAATTGGAAATTAATACTTTCGTCGAAGGGTAATTGATATATACCAAATGTCTCCCATCTATTTGTAAAAATACTCTCGCCATACACTTCCTCACCACCCCTAAATGAAGGATTCCAATTCATTTCCCCTCCCCATCTGTCTTCATAAACATATCTACCTGCAACCGTAAACACACGGTTGTTTTTCCGCTTGAAGCTCCACTTATTAAAAACAGAAATGCGATCTTGTAAGGTAACATCGGTAAATCCGTCCCCATTGTTATCAATCGGATTTTGGTAATTGAAATAATTAATACCAATAAGCGATTGAGCCTTTTTACCAGCATTCAATTTAAGTCCAATATCAGTGTTAATTTCTCCCCAACTAGTGGCAAAAGCATCAACAGAAATAATGGGTGCATTGTCAGGCTTTTTGGTAATAATATTGATAAGCCCTCCTACTGCTTCGGAGCCATATAATGTAGAAGCAGGGCCTTTTACTATTTCTACTCTTTCTATAAGTGATTGGGGAATTCCTGTGAGCCCGTAAACGGTAGAAAGGCCACTCACAATAGGCATACCGTCAATCATCACCATGGTATAAGGTCCTTCTAATCCGTTGATATGTATATCTCCGGTATTACATACATTGCAGTTGAGTTGTGGTCTTACTCCATTCACATTTTGAAGCGATTCAAAAATAGAAGGGTTTGGATTTGCTTGAAAAAACTGAGCAGTATAAACATCTACTGGCACAGGGCTTTCCAATTTGCTAACTTCCATCATCGTTCCTGAAACCACTACTTCATCAAGGGCTGTTGCAGATTCCTTCAATTCAAACTCAACATTGTACTCAGGCTGGCTTCCATTTAAAGTTATATTTTGAACTTGAGGCAAATACCCAATCATTGAAACTTTAATTTTATACGCGCCATAAGGAATTTGTTCAAAAGAAAAACTACCGCTAGAATCAGTAGTACTGCCGAAGTTCGTATTTAAAATACCTACAGAGGCAAATTCTATTGGAACATTTTTGCTAGTTACATTGCCTGTTATTTTGCTCTTTTGAGCATATACTGAAAGCGCATAGCAAAAGAGAAAAATGAGTAGATTTAATTTCATTGCTATTTTTTTAGTCTTGCAATAATATAATTTTAGGTAAATCTAAAAATAAATTATTTTAATGCAAAAAAATATTAATTTTCCTTGTACATCTGTATGTTTTTTTGCTAGAATAATCGGTAAAATGCTCTTCTTGGATGTAAGTTTTAGC
>JBCDJE010000728.1:0-2657 GCA_038748185.1 Bacteroidota bacterium | reverse complement strand
GAAAAATGTACTTGAATTAGGTACTTCTCTCGGCATAAATGCACTATATCTTACTAAAGCCTGCTCTAATAGTAATGTAATCTCTTTAGAAGGTTGCCCCAACACCTTAAATATCGCAAAGGAAAATTTTCAAAAACTCAATGCAAAAGTTTTAACAGTAATTGGAGAGATTGGTGAAACACTTCCTAAAGTACTTAAAGAAATCGAAAAGTTAGAATTTGTATTTTTTGATGCTAATCATAAAAAACAGCCCACTTTGAACTATTTTAATACCTGTCTCCCTCATATAAATGAGCATACCGTTTTCATTTTTGATGATATCTATTGGTCTAAAGAAATGGGTGAAGCCTGGGAGCAAATAACACATCATCCTAATGTTACATTAAGTATAGATTTATTTGATTTGGGTTTAGTATTTTTCAGGAAAAATCAACCTAAACAACACTTTTTATTAAGATTCTAACAATTTTGGTTGTCCATTCTCCTATCTAATACTTTTTTTAAATAGTATTTTACCAAAACACTGAAATGAAAATGAAAAATGCCAAACTATTTTTTCATCTGTTTTTATTTTTATCAATTATGACAGACTGCCAAAAAGAAGAAGATGTAACATTACCTGAAAATTTATTACTTGATGAAGCTCCCAAGGGTGAAAAAGTAATTATTTACCAAATGATGACAAGGCTTTTTGGGAATAAAAATACTACTAACAAACCATACGGTACATTAGAAGAAAATGGAGTAGGTAAGTTCAACGATATTTCTGAGACAGCATTAAGAAGCCTAAAAGAATTAGGCATTACTCATGTTTGGTATACCGGAGTAATTGAACATGCAGTCATTAGAAATTACCAAGCATATGGCATTATACTTGATGACGCCGATGTAGTAAAGGGTCGTGCAGGATCACCTTATGCCATAAAAGACTACTATGATGTAAATCCTGATCTAGCGGAAAAAGTACCTGAAAGGATGCAGGAATTTGAACAATTATTAGCCAGATCACATGAACAAGGTTTAAAAGTGATTATTGATTTTGTGCCTAACCATGTAGCCAGAATGTACACTTCTGACGCTAAACCGGAAGGCATTACTGATCTAGGAGAAAATGATGACCCGACAAAATCATTCTCTCCCAATAATAATTTTTACTACATTGCCGGTGAATCTTTCAAAGTGCCTGAAGATTATAATCCCTTAGGAGATAATGAGTTTCTCACCAAAAATGGGAAGTTTGTAGAAATACCCGCTAAAGCTACCGGAAACGATCAGTTCACTGCTAGTCCAAGTATTAACGATTGGTTCGAAACTGTAAAACTGAATTATGGTGTAGATTATCAAGATAATCGTAAAACTTATTTCAACCCTATACCTGATACTTGGCTAAAAATGACAGAAATATTAAAATTTTGGGCAAGTAAAGGAGTAGATGGTTTCCGTTGCGATATGGCAGAGATGGTTCCCGTTGAGTTTTGGGACTATGCTGTTTCTTCAGTAAAAGCCGATTTTCCTGAAATAACCTTTATAGCAGAAATTTACAACCCTGCTGCTTACAACGATTATATTCAGACCGGCAGATTCGATTTTCTTTATGACAAAGTTCAATTATACGATACCTTAAAACTTATAATGCAAGGTAAAGGCAGTACAGCAAACCTTACTCCCATTTGGCAAGCCTTAAGAGGTACGAATAAGCACATGCTTCGCTTCTTGGAAAACCATGACGAACAAAGAATTGCCAGCCCTGATTTTGCAGGCTCTCCTGAAAAAGCTATTCCTGCTATGGTAATAAGTGCTACGTGGTATAGTGGTCCTGCAATGATCTATTTTGGACAAGAAGTGGGAGAGCCAGGAGCAGGTATTGAAGGTTTTGGTGGAGAAGACGGGCGCACTACTATTTTCGATTATTGGGGAGTGCCTGAACACCAGAAATGGATGAATGAAGGCGCTTTTGACGGAGATGAACTAAGTGATGCACAAAAGGAATTAAGAGATTCCTACTCAAAATTGCTAAACTTCAGTAAAAATAGTGAAGCTGTAGCTGAAGGTAAATTTTTCGATTTACATAGTTTTCTCAAAGAAGACGCCAATGACATAGCCGTCTCAAGCTATGCCTATTTACGTTTGTCATCTGACGAAAATATCTTGGTACTTACTAACTTCGATGCTGTTAATACACATACTATATCTCTAACCATACCCAGTAGCTTAATAGAATTACTCGGTAAAAATGACTTTAAACTCGAACAAGTTTTTGGCTCTCCTTTGAATACAACTATCAATAATATAAGCTTAGGTAAAACAGTAGAAATGACACTTCCCCCATTAGCAGCTATTATTCTTAAATTACATCCAACAGAATAATTATGCAGATAAGCATCTTCATCTTCTTAGCGCTTACCTCTATACTTGTATCCTGTGAAACAACAAAGAACAATACGCAATCTATGCAAAATGAGATGCCTCTAAAAAATACAGCTTACTGGACAGGTGGTGTAACCTATGAAGTTTTTGTACAGTCATTTTACGATTCAAATGGAGATGGAATTGGCGATTTGCGAGGCTTAACTCAACAACTAGATTATATTGCTGAACTAGGCGTAGAAGCTTTATGGTTAATGCCTGTTCATCCTTCCCCTTCTTACCATAAATAT
>JBCDJE010000727.1:0-2660 GCA_038748185.1 Bacteroidota bacterium | reverse complement strand
TGAGATTAAGTAATGATGCAATAATAAGTTTAGGATTTTAAGACAGTTATTGAGTGAACAGGCAAGGCGTTGAAATTCGCAGTTTAGCCGTGATAAATAAGATTTTAACAACGAAGGTTGTACGCTAAAGAAAATCTTAAAAAGTAAAGGGTATTTATCATTACTAAGCTTTTATAATATCACGTAGTTAAGGTTAGTGCACCTCTCCATTTAAACTTCATTTTTTCCATTTACATAAAAAAATAACTACGTAAAAAATAATAAAGCTCATTGTATGATTCTAGCGTATATTTAGTAATTGAGCAGTTTTATCATATACTTTTATCTTTTTTAATGGAGTGATATTCACCTTTTTGAATCTTCTTTTTTTATGATTAAAAATTACTTCCTCATTACATTTAGAAACCTTTGGAAGAATAAACTATTTGTAGTTACTAATATATTAGGTTTAGGGATCGCTATTTCATGTTGTGTAGTTGCTTATCTGAATTTTGAGTTCAATGCCGAATACAATGGGTTTCATGAAAATGCTGAAAAGATTTTTAAGGTAAATTGCTATCGTGATATAAACGGCGATCAGGTAAAGTTTGGAATAGTTCCCGTTCCTATGGGAGTTGCTATTTCTAATGAGATAAGTGGTATCGAAAATCATATTAGATATTCACGAACAGTAGGAAGTTTTAAGTTTGATGACAATTATTTTCGAACAAGAATCGGCTATGCTGATGAAAGCTTTTTAGATGTTTTTACTTTCGATATTGTAAAAGGCAATAAATTAGCGCATCGCGATAGGAGTAAGTTATTAATTAACGAACGATTAGCTGCTAAGCATTTTCCTGACGAAGACCCAATAGGAAAACTCATTACTATACAGCATGGTAATGGCAAGCAAGAAGAATATACAGTAGGTGCTGTTTTTAAAAATATACCTTTAAATTCTAGTTTTAGGTTTGAAGCCCTTACCAGATTCGAGAATTATACCGAATTAAGAGATTTTGAAGAAAATGACTGGGAACAGTTGGTGCAAGCTACTTTCATTACATTACAAAAACCTTCTAATTATAAAAGCATTGAAAGACAGTTAGATAAATATATTACTTTACAAAATGAAGCAAGAGAAGATTGGAAGATAAAATCGTATTATTTAGAACCTTTCAATACTATGGCTTCCAATATGGAAGATGTGAGAGCCTCTTATTTATGGGAATCTTTACCTCCTGCGGCAGTTGTAGCGCCTAATGTTATGGCTGTACTCATTCTATTGATTGCTTGCTTCAACTTCACCAATACTTCTATTGCAATAGCTGCTAAGCGTTTAAAAGAAATAGGAATAAGAAAAGTACTAGGAGGTAACAGGAAACAACTTATTTTGCAATTTATGGGAGAGAATCTTCTCCTTTCTTTTATTGGCCTATTGGTAGGATTATTCATAGCAGAATTTTTTGTGCCTGCTTATAGCCAATTATGGGATTTTTTGGATATCAGCTTGAGTTATAGCAATAATTTAGCTTTCATTATCTTCCTCGCAGTCCTACTCTTAGTAACAGCGCTTTTCGCAGGAGCATATCCTGCCTTATTTATTAGTGGATTTGAGCCAGCAAGTATTTTAAAGGGTAACTTAAAAATAAGTGGTACAAACAACTTTACAAGAATCCTACTCACTTTACAATTTAGTATTTCCCTCATTGCATTAGTAGCAGGTGTTATTTTTATTCAAAATGCAGAGTACCAACGTAATCTCGATTTAGGTTTCGATAACGATCATACACTATTTACAGAAATAGGAAGTGAAGAAGAGTTCAATGGGTTAAAAAATGAGCTTTTGCAACATCCTAAAGTATTAAGCATTGCTGGCTCTCAAAATTATATAGCATGGGATTGGAACTCAGAGAATATTAGTTACGAAGAAAGGAAGCAGGAGATAGACGGACTAAGAGTAGGAGATAATTATATGAATACCATAGGAGTTACCTTGCTTGAGGGAAGAGGGTTTATTGATAATTCAGCCACTGACATAGAAGAATCTATTATTGTTAATGAGCAGTTTGTAAAAGATTATGGTATAACTAAACCTATAGGAAAAAAAGTGATAATGAATGATACTATTCCACTAACGATTGTGGGTGTAGTAAAAGATGTTTACTTAAGAAGCTTTTGGGGACCGGTGTATCCAACATTTTTTAGAGCTGTAAATGAAAAAGATTTTAACTATTTGAGTATTAAGGTGAAAGCTGGAGATATACCAGAAATGAAAGAAGTCTTAAGGAAAACATGGGCTAAAATTATTCCCGATCGACCTTATGTAGATAACTCAGTAAATGAAAATATTGAGGAAGCACTATTAGTAAACGACAACATAAAATTGATGTTTGTATCCCTTTCTATCATTGCTACTTTGCTTTCAGTTTCAGGTCTGTATACATTAGTATCATTAAATATTATAAAGAAAATGCGAGAGCTGGGAATACGCAAAGTGTTAGGAGCTACAGCCTTAAATATTGCACTTAAGATTAATAAAGAGTTTATTATTATGTTATCTATAGCTTCTTTATTAGGTTCTATTGCAGCCTATATTTTAGTAGATATGCTATTGAGTAGTATTTATACACAATACATGGATATCAATGCTATTTCTTTTGTAGGGGGTATCTTTCTGATGT
>JBCDJE010000726.1:0-2660 GCA_038748185.1 Bacteroidota bacterium | reverse complement strand
TTTATTTTTTTATTTATATTCGCATAGCTATATTAGAAATAAAAAAAATTTAATTATTCAATAATAAATAATATGGTACTTTCGAAAACAGTAGGTTATGCAATACGGGCATTGATCTACCTAGTATCCTATCAGGAAGATAACAAACCTTTAGGCATAAAAGCAATTTCAGATAAACTTGAAGTGCCAAAACCTTATCTGAGTAAAATTATGCAAGAACTTTCACGAAGGGATGTAATTAACTCAGTAAAGGGCCCCAATGGAGGGTTTCTTATGAATGAAAATACCTTACAGACAAATATTTTAAGGGTTGTAGAAATTCTGGACGGACTCAGTAGTTTTCAAAGTTGCATTTTGGGATTAAATAAATGCAGTGATGCAAATCCTTGTCCGATACACGATAAATTGGTCATTCATCGTGAAAGCTTTCTTGAAACATTGAGAAATAAGAAAATAATAGACTTAAGGCATGAGTTCCAAAAGCATGGAAAAGTTTTGGTCAATTAAAAATGGGGAAATAGCACTTACTGCTCAGCTATGCTTCTGTTGTGCTTTCATTTGGTTGATTGCAGGTGGGATATTAGGCGTATGTTTACGCTCATTCTTTATTTTTAACTGGGAACTACCTTATTTAAATTGGAGGCATGCCCATTCTCATATCATGTTCCTTGGGTGGGGTTTTACTGGTATTGTTTCCCTTCTATTTTTGTTTATGAATCAAGCAAATGTACTTCAAAAAAAGACACTCAATATCTCTTTTTGGGTGATGCAAACTGCTATCTTGGGCATGTTATATGCCTTTCCACGACAAGGTTATAGTACAATGAGTATAACCTATTCTACTATACATTTAGTAGGCATGGGAGTTTTCTTAGTAGTTTGGTGGCGGATTATTGATCGCTCTTTGTTGGAAAAACAGGTATTTTTGTCTTTAGCTTGGGCGCTCTTCTTTTTAATCTTATCATCTATAGCGCCTATTGCTTTGGTAATCATAAAGGTAAAAGGGTTGGCAGGCTCACCAATTTATCATCTAGCTGTCGAGTGGTACCTACATTTTCATTACAATGGGTGGTTTATATTTGCTTTATTGGCTTTGTATCTAAATAGGTTTAAACCAGGATTCGGCAATGCACACGTAACTAAAACTATATTTTCCCTTGCACTTGGTTGTATCCTAAGTTTCGGAACTAATACTGGAGAAAAGTTGAACACTGATCTAGGGTTTGGTTTGGGTATACTGGGAAATATACTGCAATGGTATGGCATGATCTTACTGGTAAATCAAACTTATAAGCTAACTATTATCACTAAAAACTATCTATCAAGACTCCTTTTCGGCTTATTTACTTTTTCTATAGTAATAAAATTTATTTTACAAGGAATAGCCAGTATCCCCCCTATTGCCAGATTCGCTATAAGTTCCACCTCCCTCACCATTGGATACTTACACCTTATTTTTTTAGGAGGACTCACCAGTTTTTTAATGGCGTCTGCTATTGAAAATGGTTGGTTAAAGGTTTTCAAACATCATCAAACTATTCTATTTGCAATATGGGCATTAGGTATTTGCGGTATGGTAGTGATATTATTTGCTCAAGCTTTCTTATCTATTCCAAATATTCAATGGTGGCTTTTGGGCTTCTCAACAATTATCGTTTTGATAGTGGCCTACCTTGGAATAAGCACGATATTCATCAATGCTAAAAGTAAATTGACCACTTATAATTTAGTACAATGAAAAAAGATATTGCGCTTGGCCTGAAATGTTTGTTCCTGATTCTTTTCACTGAGGTATTCTTCAGTTGTAAGCCTTCTCAAGAAGAATCAAGGTTTGTGAAACAAGAAGGTGTTTATGGTACCATTGCCGAAGCAGTGGCCAATAAGGCAGATTGCCACACACTGATTATTCGTAATCTCAATCCTGACGGCTCAATAAAAGGAAACATACAGAAGTTATCTTCTAAAATTGCTGAATTAACTAATCTCAAAAAGTTATTTATTTATGGACTTCCTTCTCAAATAATTCCCGCCTATTTCAATAAACTAAAATCACTGGAAGAATTGCATATCATTTATGCTGTTGATAGAAGTCAACCTTTAAAAGTTGAAGGATTAGCAACGCTACCTGAACTCCAAATTCTAAAACTTGAAGATGTGGGGCTTGAGCATTTACCCATACTGCCTACTTCAATCAGGGTGCTAGATCTCAAAAATAACCGACTTACAGGGGCAGATTTCAATGAAATGAAGCCAAGTAAAATTGAAAGTCTAAATTTGGCATTCAATCCCATAGATTCACTACCTTTTAACTTTTCAGTATCATTCAAATATTTGAAGTCTTTGGACCTTGAGTATTGCCTATTGAAATATTTTCCAAGCCCAGTCTTTGACTTAGCTCAATTGAATCAGCTAAGTCTGGCCAGTAATAATATAGCTGAGATCCCAGAAGAACCCGTGCAACTTCCTCAACTGAATATGATCAATCTCTTTAATTGCCCTATTGAAAAACTACCAAATACTTTCCTTAAAACACCAAATCTAAAAACCCTTTGGTTACCATCTACAGTAAATCAATCTTGGCTTGATACCGTCAAAACCCAATACCCTGATATTGATATTATGGTAGCTACGTATAAAGGAATTTAATGGGGTAACTATTT
>JBCDJE010000725.1:0-2666 GCA_038748185.1 Bacteroidota bacterium | reverse complement strand
ATAGGCAATATTCTTTTGGTTTTCAAACAATTAGCTGATATATAAGTTATTGATAATACATTACAGTTATAGCCTTTTTATATGTAGAGATTTAAAGTAGTTTCTTTATCTGCTAAATTTATTTTAATCAATAATTATTTTGCTTTGAGTACCTATTCAATTAAAGATTTAGAACATTTAACTGGGATAAAAGCCCATACCATTAGGATATGGGAGCAGAGGTATCATATCATTAAACCAAAGCGAACTGAAACCAATATAAGATATTACGATTCTGATGATTTAAAATTGATGCTCAATATTTCTTTGTTAAATAACAACGGCTATAAAATTTCGAAAATAGCTTTAATGACAAAGGAAGAAGTACATGAGAAAGTTTTATTGACGATCAATAAGAATAATAATTACACAGACCAGATTAGCGGTCTTACTGTTGCAATGATTGACTTAAATGAAGAACAATTTGAGAAAATTATGGCAACTAATATCTTGCAAATTGGGTTTGAAAATACCATGCTCAACATTGTATTTCCTTTCCTTACAAGAATTGGATTTCTATGGCAGATTGATTCTATTAATCCATCTCAAGAACATTTTATTACTAATCTGATTCGCCAGAAATTGATTGTTGCGATAGATGGACAATATAATAATTCACAAAATCCGAATAAAAAGAAATATATGCTCTTTTTGCCTGATGGTGAATTGCATGAGATAAGCCTCTTGTTTGCTACCTATTTGATAAAGGCAAGAGGAAATCATATTATTTATTTAGGTCAGAGTATGCCTATTGAAGATGTTGCGGAAGCTTATAAAATCCATAACCCTGATTACTTACTGACTATTATTACTTCTGTCCCAGAGGCAGAATATGTTCAGGCTTATGTAGATACATTAGCAGAAACATTTGATAAATCAGAAGTACTTATCTCTGGTTACCAAGTGGTTGGGCAAGATATCCAAACAGAAGAAAATGTACATATAATTACCCATTTTAAGTACCTCATTGAATTTATAGATAGTACAAGTACATCCGTAGCTGTTCAAAAAAGGTATTGAATTAATAGATAATTTAAGTTAAGGAAAAAGCAGCTTTCAGCTGCTTTTTTTATATCTTCTATATTTTGTTATATATTTCCGTATAGTATTCATCTGCCATCCTACCCGACTCAAAATTCGCTATTACATCGTGATAACCCTGTTTTACTATCTCAAACCACTTTTCAGGTTTTTTATAATAAGTAGGTAACACATCTTCTCCAAAAACACGCATAATATTGTCTAAATCAAGCTGGTCTTGTTCATGTAGCGGAAGGTTAATATCTACCTCAGGTACTATGAAAGCATTCTTACCATGTTTTGCAAACTCAGGTATCCATCCATCAAAAGTTGAAAAATTTACACTTCCATTCATAGCTGCAGTCATACCACTAGTACCAGAAGCTTCTCTTGTTATTCTTGGGTTATTTAGCCAAACATCAGAGCCTTTCTTTAGTAAGCTTGAAAGTTTGAGTTCATAGCCTACCAATACTGCAACATTTTTATATTCTTTAGATAAATGAACAAGTTTATTAAAAATACTTATCGCACCGTAATCCATAGGATAAGGCTTTCCTGCCCAAAGCATTTGTATAGGCATCTCTGTATCAGATATAAATTTTAATGCTCTTTGCGTTGTAGCAATAAGGTCAGGGCGTTTATAACCAGCAAATCTTCTGGCCCATACTATAGTAAGTACGTCGGGATCAAATAACTGCCCAGTTTGATCCGCTACTACATCGAAAAGCTCTTTTTTAAGCTCTCTTTTTCTTTTTAAGTACTTCTTGTAATCGTCTTTCTTAATAGCCTTTGCTAAATCCCGATCTCCCCAATAGTTGGCATTTTGCGTATTAGTAATCGACTTTATCTTGCTAATATTATCGTGTCCTCTCCACATTCTATTAGCCACAGCACCATGAATTTTTGACACCGCATTAGAAAGCCCAGCGAACCTCAAAGCCACTAATGTATGATTAAACACATCGTCCCAGGTTTGCGTAACCTCTCTAACCTCATTTAAAGGAGTACCACAAAAAAAGCCCAATTTCTCTAACAATCGAATATCTGTTTTTTCATTTCCAGCTTCTTCTGGTGTATGAGTTGTAAAAGCTATTTGCTTTTTGAGCTTAGTAAGGTCTTTATGCTTATTATAAAGGTAAAAAGAAGCTGATAATGCATGTGCCTCATTGAAATGGTAAATTTCAGGATCAAAACCAATTTCATCCATCAGTTTTGCTCCGCCAATACCTAATAAAATACTCTGAGCTATTCTTGCCGCTTTATCAGAATCGTATAAACGATGCGAGGTGGTTTGTGCTAAATAATCGTTTTCAGGTAAATCGGTTGAAAGAAGAAAGAGCGGTACTGTGTTAAAGGTCTTGGGAGGAAGGTAATAAGCCTTTACCCAAACAGGATTGTGATCTATATTAATCTCAAATTTAATCTCTGTATCAACAAGAAAAGAATAAATTTTTTCTTGAAACAACGAATTCATAGATTGATCAGGATTTCTGATCTGATCGTAGTATCCGTATTTCCACAATATACCTACACCTACCATATTCTGCTTAAGTTCATAAGCACTTCTCATGTGTGAGCCTGCTAAAAAGCCTAATCCACCGGAGTAT
>JBCDJE010000724.1:0-2668 GCA_038748185.1 Bacteroidota bacterium | reverse complement strand
AAGTCCCCACTGCATTGGCAGTGAGTTGCATATCAAAAAAACTCCTTTCATTTATGCCTAAGCTAATACTGGTCGTATCAACACTTAGCCACTTGACACTGGCATGAAAATAAATTATGTTTTCTTAGCTGGTACAGTAGGAGTCTTCTGAACAGCCAAAATATAAGGGCGAAAGTATGGTCACAACAGATCACGGCGACTATATTTATTATCATAATTATTGTGAGATAAATTAATTCTATCGTCCTAGTTTATTCCTTTTACGCCATAAGATTGGTATTCTTGATAAGAGGCATTTGAAGATCTTTCACCCCCCCTACTATGTTCTATCAAAACTCGTTCAAAATTATTTTACTCAATGGGAAAGTAAAATGTCAACTACCTTTATATCTAGATAAATAGCTTCAAAAGCTCTTTGAAACTAGCAAGAACCCCAGTAAAAAGTGCCACCTGCACACCAATTGATCGGCTGTACGAAATAGCTTCCAGGGTTCACGTAGTAGCATCTTATGCAGTTAGAGCCATAGCAATTATTTAAGATGATATAGTAATAGACCGTTCTACTACACGGATTATCCACTCTAACCATAATGTTACACCAGTTATCACCAACCCATCTCCAACTAGGTACACATTGTTCATCTGAATCATCTATGCTACAGCTATTAACTATAACTTCTTCTTTGATAAGATTTGATTCGTTTGCAATAGGTTCGGAAGAGGAAGTTAATATAAGCATAAGAGAGAATGCGAATAGGATGTTACGAAATTTCATTATAGTGATTTTGATATTTGTAAATATGTATGATAATTTGAATGAGCGGTAGGTAAGCTATGTGTTTTCAAGCCTAAAAATAATGCCAATAAAAGAGACAGTAGATGCCAAAAATGGCGTGTATCTCTTATGATTTAGTATTCTTTTTACAGAAAAAAGGCGCGAGTTTACTTTTAAGTGGCTTATTATTAAGATATTACAATTCTTCTGATTCATAGGAATATCTCATCCTGAAAGAGCGAAAGAATTGAAGAAAAACTAAGCAAGCGTGAAAAAAAATAGTTTATTAGAGTTGTGTGCTACTTTAAGTGAAGAAGAATGGCAAGCTTTTAAAGACTTTTTACAGCTAAAACAGCATCGTAAGAAAAAGCAAGAAGTTAGGCTATTAAAAATTATAGCTCAGCATTACCCAAATCTTGAAGACATAGAAGAAGTTATCAAAGATGCTTTTAATCTAGCTAATGGTTCAAATAGTAAGCGATCTTATCCCGTTACAAAAAGTCGCTTGCATAAATTATTGGAAAAATTTCTCATTCAAGAACGATTAAATCGCTCAGAAGCCTTGCAGGACTACCTACTATCAGAAGAACTAGAAGAAAGAGGGCAAGAGGAGCGATTTTTTAATTGGATTCGAGATCAAAAAAAGAAGTCATCGCAAGACCACTGGGGCTTGTATTTGAATTATCGCTATGCTTATCTTGATAGCTTCAATAGCTTCGAAGAGAGTCGTAAAGAGGAAGGGAAGAATCTGCATCAGATTGTGAAACAACTAGATCGCCATTGGGCAATCAGTCGTTTGGTTTGTATGTGTGAAATAAAAACTGTTTCTAAAGCAGTAGATACAGAGGATATTCATACAGACTGGATACTGGATTTTTTTAAACAGCATTTTGAAGCACTTAGTCCATTTGAGCAGATGTATTACTGGGCTTATCATTTGATTACAAAGAGGCAACAAGCTGCTTATGAAGCGTTAAGGGTGCTTTACAGAAAACACTATGAACACCCATCACTTCCGTTTAAAGAAGGTGCTTTGATTTTCAATTATCTAACTAATTACTGTATTTATAAGACACGCGAAAGTTCTTTAGATCAAAGTAACTCTTACCACAAGACTTTATTTGATTGGTATATATGGGGTATTGAAAAAGGTATTTTGAATACTCAATTTAACACTATAACCACTCACTTTTTGAATATAGCAGCATCTGTTCAAACAGAACACGATATTTTAAGTATTGCAAGTTGGCTGAAGGAAAACGATGCCTACTTGGAGCAAAGACTTAGTAATAACGTGTACTTTTTGGGGAAAGCTTTTATAGCGTCTGTTCAAGAAGGCTATGAGCTAGCTGAGGAATATATAAAATTAGAAGGTTATCCTAAGCCTGAGATTAGAGTTCGGCTAGAAGCCATTAGACTAATAGTACTGTTTTATAGAGCTGAGCTTTCGCTTAAGGATGAGGATACTTTCAAGAAAAAATGTAGGAATTTTAAAAACTATTTGGGCAAGAATAAAGATAAGAATGAGCGTATAGAGGAACTTTATCTTCGTTTAAAGAATTTTGCAATTATGCTTGAAAACATCTACCATGCTGATGAGTCCGTTTTAACACGACTGTTGGGAGAAATAGAAGACGGAAGCAATAGTCTTGCTTATCAAGCTTTACTTCACGAAGAAATAGTAAAAAAAAGAGACATGTTTATCTGAATCGCGAAAGTAGTTGACACTTTAGGCTCAAATTGCTAATTTTTATGAAATAAAAATTAGCAATTTGGGTGGCCTCTTTGGACAGAAATGATGTTGTTTTTAATGATTTTTTCCAAAAATCATTAAAAACAACATCATTTCTGTCCGAAGGGACTCTTAAAAACAAAATGAAAAATGAAAGTTTT
>JBCDJE010000723.1:0-2673 GCA_038748185.1 Bacteroidota bacterium | reverse complement strand
ATACAATTAAAACCGACAGAAATAACTTTTGAATCTGTAAACTTACCAGCCCCGGATACCAGTGCAATTGGTCGATTTACTACTACACTTCGTATTCCCACAATCTCACATGAGAACCCAGAAGGCTTTGATTCAATTCCTTTTCTCGATTTTATTACCTATTTAGAAAATACCTATCCTTTAGCTGATTCAATATTAGAGAAGAAAATTATTAACCGATTTAGCTTGCTATACAAATGGGCAGGTAAGAATCTCAGTTTGAAACCTGTTGTTTTTATGGGGCATATAGATGTTGTTCCGGTTGCCGAAACAGGAAAGACTTTAAGTGCAGAAAAGTCGACACGGCTATTACAAGCCAATATCAATAGTACTTGGGAAGTAGCTCCTTTTAGTGGTGAAATAAAGGATGGATTTATCTGGGGAAGGGGTGCTATTGATGATAAAATTAGTGTAATAGGCAATATGGAATCCATAGAAAAGCTTTTGCAAGAAGACTTTCAACCTGAACGCACTATTTATTTTGCTTTTGGGCATGACGAAGAAACTTGGAGGAGAAGCAGGTGCAAAAGAAATAGTAAAATTGCTTAAAGCTGAGAATGTTGTTCCTGAATTCGTAATGGATGAAGGTGGAATTATCACAAAAGAAAAAATTCCCGGAGTTACCTCACCTGTAGCATTGGTTGGAGTGGCAGAGAAAGGTTTTCTCTCAGTAGAGCTTTTTGTAAACTTATCTGGCGGACATTCTTCTATGCCGGGCAATGAATTAGCTATCGAAATACTTTCAAACGCGATAGTAAAGCTCAGGCAAGAACGCTTTCCGGCTAGGCTAACTCCTCCAGTTAAAAACTTTCTAAGTCATGTAGGGCCTCTTATGCCCTTTTCTGTACGGATTGGTATTGCCAATATATGGCTTTTTAAAAGTGTAATTCTTGGAAATTATGAAAAATCTGCTGCTGGGAATGCCACTATAAGAACTACAACAGCACCTACTATTTTTAAAAGTGGCTATAAAGATAATGTATTGCCTACGAAAGCTTCTGCAACTGTAAATTTTAGGTTTTTACCAGGCGAAAGTACTGAAGATGTATTGGAGCATATCACAAGTATAATTAATGATGATAGGGTAGTACTACAAAAAGGTAATTTTTTTAGCGAGCCATCTCCGGTTTCTCCAACAGATAACTTTGGTTTTACATTGATAGAGAAAAGTATACTAGAAGTATTTCCCAGTGTTACGGTTTCCCCTTACTTAGTTGTTGGTGGAACAGACTCACGATACTACAATGAAATTTGTGAAAATATTTACCGATTCATACCTGTGACCGATCCAATTGGTTTTCATGATATAAATGAGCGTCTTGCCATAGAAGATTTTAATAAAGCAATGGTTTTCTATTATCAGTTAATTAAGAATGCTGGGAGTGAATAAAAAAGGGCTTCAAGCCCTTTTTATATGTAGTTAAATACATTTAATTATTCTTTACCACCAGAACTTTCTGTTCCAGCCACTTGTATATCAGACTCAATCCACAAAGTAGTCATTGGTGTATTCGGGTCATTTACAATTACTGTAAGGCTTTTTTTCTGTTTGCCCTTATAAGACCCTGTACTAAAAGTAACATCAATAGTAGTTGATTCACCTGGAGCAAGTTCGGTTTTAGCCGGCTTTGTAGCTGTACAACCACAAGAAGCCTTCGTTTTTCTGATCAGAAGTGGGGCATCACCTTCATTATTGATAGTAAAAGTAGTAGATACCTTGTCTTTTTGTGAGACTTTACCAAAGTCATGACTTAATTTATCAAAGGTAACTTTAGGTTTTCCTGCATCTGCTTCTAGCGTAGTACTAAAATTCTCTTTGATTGTTGCAGATAAATTCACGCGTTTTTCAGGTGTATCTGCATCATCAGTAAGCAATTTAAAGTAATCAAAATTATAGCCCCAGTCACTCTTTTGCACGGCATCGTACGTGAAATATAACCTAACAGTATCTTTAGGATTTACAATATTAGCTGCAGCTTTCATAGTGATATGCTTGGGTAATCTAGTAGAGGCAATGTTTAATGCCATGGGCTTTTCACCTTGGTTATATAATAGTGTAGATGCTGTGTCTGTACCATCGTGCATTACATCACCGAAAAAGACATGTGTAGATTTGAAACGCAGGTTACCAATTTCCATAGGATAATAATCTGCAACACCTTTTGGTCTTGGAATTACGTCACCCGAAATTCTGAGTACGACTACTTCGGGGTTACCATCCGTTTTTACAGTAATTGATTTATTAAACTTTCCAGGTCTGTTTTTAGGATTGTATGAAGCAGTTACAATACCTTCTTTTCCCGGTGCTACTGTTTCTTTTGTCCACTCAGGTGTTGTACAACCACAAGAAGCACGAACTTGGGTAAGTTTTAAGGGAGATTTACCTTCATTCTTAAATTTGAACTCGATGGTAGCTGGGCCGTTTTCTTCTTTTATTTCACCAAAATTGTGAGAGACTTTATCAAATTTTATTGCTCCTTTTTCTTGGGCTAAAGCAAATAAGGTAAAGTTTAAAAGAAATATACATGTTAATTGAATTTGACGAAACCTTATCATATTAATTTCTTTTTCAGTTGAAAAATTAGTTCTGTGAATTTAAAAAATATTACTGAAAGACTTAACAAGAATTGTTCT
>JBCDJE010000722.1:0-2680 GCA_038748185.1 Bacteroidota bacterium | reverse complement strand
CGTTTGTAGCGATACTGCGCGTGCATGTACAAGTTTGCTTCTGGGTCAAACACTCTTTTATAGAAACCCAATACCTGATTGGCGGCATCATCAAAATTTCAGCATCTGTTTTAGTCATTCTCGCCAATTGCAATAAAAGCGGAATGCCCTAGATACAGATACTGAAATTTTGATGATGCCGCCAATCAGATATTGGGTTTCTATAAAAGAGTGTTTGACCCAGAAGCAAACTTGTACATGCACGCGCAGTATCGCTACAGACGTCCCGTGGTAGAAGACGACTCGCACGGTTTGTTAGGTTGGATATTCGCTGGGATTGAAATGTAAAAGCTGTTGTATGGGAAGAAATAATCTTTAAAAAAAGATTATATTGGTCAGTGAGAATAGCACCGACTTTTTTTGACTTTATGAAAACCTATTTTTTAATTCTAACTCTACTCTTAGGCGTTCACTTCTCTGTATCTACACAAAGCCTCATTAAAAACGGCAAATTTGACCAGTACTTTAAAACAGATAGGGGATTAGAAGGATACCATGAATTGGTGTTAAAAAACTGGAGGCAAATAGGTATAGGTAGAAGCTTAAAAAAAGATGCTTTGGTTATCAATCCACAAGCACATACATTCGTGAGTTCTCAAGACAGCATTCATGAATTTGCTTTCATACGTGGTAATGTGCCCAAAGGGATACACTTCTCAACGTACATCGCTCAAAAATTAGAGCAGCCTTTAACAAAGGAGACAAAGTATCTAATAAAATTTGATTTACTACTTGGCAGAGGTTCTGGAAGTGCTATAAGAAATATAGGAGCCTGTTTTTCTCCCAAGCCTTTAGTTTATGAATATAAAGAAGACAAAGGAGAACGCATACACCGTGCAAGACCACAGGTAATGGGTGATGTTATATTTAGTGATACTACAAAAAAAATGGAGTTTTCTGGGGAGTTTGTAGCCAGAGGTGGTGAGCAATTTATATACATTGGCGGGTTTGGTGCTCATCAATACTTAGATATAAAAGAAATAAGACCCGCTACAGGAGTTTTCACTAGTGGTAGTTCTGACAACCTCTCTGGGCGACCGAATAATGTTATTTACTTTTATGCCATTGACAATGTGTTTTTAGGCGTTGCTGAAGAGGAAAATCACTCAGAAAGATTATCTACTATGCAAAAAGGGGAAACATTGGTTTTGGATGACGTGCTATTTGATTTCGGCTCATCAAGTTTAGCTTCATCATCAGTAAAAACGTTAGATGCACTCGTAACTTATTTAAAAACACAGCCTTCTATCTCTATCCAAATCTCAGGACATACTGATAATGAAGGCGAAGGTCAGTTTAATTTGACCTTATCCAAGAAACGGGCACAGATGGTGGGTATGTATTTAATAAAAAATGGTATTGAAGAGAAAAGGATAAAAACCACAGGCTATGGAGAAACCAAACCCGTAGCAGAAAATGATACTATGCTTGGTCGGCAAAAGAATAGAAGGGTAGAAGTAGAGATGTTGTAATAATAACTTTATTGAAACTAGCCCATGAAATATGTAGGGGCTAAGGTCTTTAGTTTAATTTGCTGGTGTTAACTCCACCCACCTCAATCGGATTTTGTATCCGTACCAATTCAGCATCTATTTTTTACATGAAATACAACAATTAGTAGTTGTGTTATTTCTCGAAATATGCTGTCTCCTTAAAATAGGGCGATAACAAGCTATCATAAGTATAATTGGTATTGGGATTCTGGTTATAGGTGCGTTGAATAGGTTTTTCGAAAAACAACTTTTGACTGTAGTCAAATAGTGCATCCCAATCTTCACGTGCTTGGTCATGCTCACCTTCACGCCAATGTAAGGCAATATTTTCAGGTACATCATAGGCTTCAAAAATAGGTTTTGCTGCTAAATGAGTAAGGTATGTGCCGTAAGGATTCGCCCAAAGATCATCCTTTGAATGGGTGTTTAGTAGTGCTCTGGGAGCAATAAGCATTTTATTGAAATGTGCATCGAAAGGAAGTGTTTCGGGCTTGTCTTTAAATTGTAATAATTGGCTACACCACCAATAAGGATTGCGATTAATTTGCACATTTAAGGTTTGTTGCTCCGCGTTTTGCACAAAAAATAACCAACTACCTGTACCACCCGTACCCGAACTGTTGGGTATTGTTAAAGCAATCCTTTCATCGTAAATTCCTGCACAAAGGGCTGTTTTTCCACCTCTTGAGTGACCTGTTACTATCAGTTTATTTGTATCGCAAAAAGATTGTTCTTCCAACCAGTCAATAATGATGCTATATGCCCAAGCCCATGCAGCTGTATTACCCCAATCGTATTCAGGGAATAAAGGATAGATACCTGTATCTTTATTGTCTTTATGATCTGCCACTACATCGTTTCTCATAAATTTTAAGAGTGCATATTCATTTTCTACTGCTTTTTCAATACTGAACTGGTTTGTTTCATCTCGTTTTTGACGCTTGTATTTTTCTCTCTTTTTAGCATTAAGAATCTCTTCCAGTGAAAACAAGAAAGTATCATTTTTAATAATAACAGGCACTTTCTCTGAGCTATTTGGTGTGACCAATCCTACTCTAAAATTTACACTTTTCCCATTTCTACTCAATTTGAAATCGATTAACTTTTGGGTAGCACTTCCATTTAAAATGGTCTCTCTATGTTGTTCT
>JBCDJE010000721.1:0-2687 GCA_038748185.1 Bacteroidota bacterium | reverse complement strand
CAAAATTAATGTAAGTTATGTATTGCAAGAAATCTCAAATTTACCTGAAGGATTCGAAATACCTGCTGAAAGAACAAAGCCTTGGGGAACAGGCCATGCAGTATTGGTAGCTGCAAATGAAATTGATATGCCTTTTGCGGTGATTAATGCCGATGATTTTTATGGGAAACACGCTTTTAAAGCATTGGCAGATTATTTATCTGTCATGGATGTAAACACGACGGATTACTGTATGGTAGGTTATAAATTGCAAAATACCCTTTCAGATCACGGAAGTGTTTCTAGGGGAATTTGTGTAACTGATAATGATGACTTTCTGGTAAGTATCACTGAACGGACAAAGATTAACAAGCAGAACAATGCTATTGCCTATGAAGAAAATAATGAAAGAATTCCACTTACAGGAAACGAAATCGCTTCTATGAATATGATGGGTTTTCCACCTTCGGTAATGCAGCACTACAATTCACAATTTAAGCATTTTCTTGAAAAAAATATCTTGCATCCTAAAGCCGAATTCTATATACCTACAGTAGTAAATAATCTTATTAATAGTAGTAAAGCCAGAATGAAAGTGCTAGATACACCTGAAAAATGGTTTGGTGTTACTTATAGGAATGATAAGGAAATAGCTGTACAGAAAATACAATCTTTGGTAGCAGCTGGTGCTTATCCTGAGCGTTTATGGGTTTAATTGTTCAGGATATATTAACCCTGATTCTAGGATTTATCCTGCTTATTAAAGGTGCTCAATTCTTAATTAATGGCGCAACAGCGTTAGCTAATAAGTATGCGATTCCCGATTTTATAATCGGGATGACTGTACTTGCTTTTGGTACCTCATTGCCTGAACTAACAGTTAATGTGCTATCTTCCTACCGTGGTTTTCATAACATGGTATTTGCTACTGCAATTGGAGCAAATATTTTTAACCTTTATGTAATTTTAGGTTTAGTAGGGCTTATTATTCCTTTTAATTTACAAAATAGAATTATTTGGGTGGAAATACCACTAATGATGCTCATTACTGTGCTGGTTTTCATTATAACTAACGATGCACTCATTTTTGGTAAGGCAAGTAACAGTATCGATTTTTATGATAGCATTATATTATTAGTTGCATTCTTTATTTATCTGTTAATTATTTATGGAAGTTTAAAGAGAAGCAACTATGAAACAGCAGTACTAATAACCAAGGCAGTTCCAGTTTGGAAAGTCTTACTTTGGATAATAGGGGGCTCAATTGCTACTTCGTTCGGAGGAGATTTAGTAGTTGATGAAGCAGCAAAAATTTCTAGTTACTTTGAAGTAACTCGTAGATTTTTTGGTATTACAGTAATAGCTACATTTACCTCTTTACCTGAACTAGTTACTTCTAGTATTGCTATATATAGAAAGAAGCCCGATTTAGCTTTTGGCAACATTTTAGGATCTAGCATTTTTAATTTCTTGTTTGTGCTGGGTGTTGCCGGACTTATTCAAGAAATTCCTTATAACAAAGGCTTTAATTTCGATTTAAATTTTTTCTTTTTTGGAACTGTTCTACTTTTTGTGGGGATGTTTTCAGGAAAAATGAAGCGCCTTGATCGTTGGCAATCTTTTATTTTTCTAATGTTCTTTATTGCCTATATTTATTTTGTGGTAGTTCGGGTATGAGATTGAAATAAAGTTAAATAAGCCGTATTGCTTTGTTGATCATTGCTAAGCATTTACTTTTATAATTGAAACTTCTGAATTAAAAGTGCTGTGATTTCCTCAACAGTTTCTTCTAGAGGCAAAATGACGGGTAAGTTAGTTTTTTTAGCATAATTTGCTTTGAGTTCTTTTTTTTCTGTCTCAGTCAAATCGACAGTATTAAGACTTATTGCTAACGTTTCAACACCATACATCCTTATTAGCTCAATTTCATTGTTTATCTCGGGTAATACACCGTATTTTTCATTATCGTCAAAAAAAGTTTTGTTGGGCTGATGTTGTAAAATGACTCCATCCATTTTACCTGAAAGTAAAAATTCTGACCCACAAGGCCCGGAGGGATTTCTAAGAGCAGACTGTCCTTCTACAAAAATAATATCAGGTTTTTCTTCAGTAAAACAGCTATGAATTGCATGTTCAATTTCACCTGAAACAAAATCGTTCGGTGTAGCATCAAAGATAAAACCATACTTTCCACCTTGTAACCAACCTGTTTGGCCAGTATATATCATTTCTGCTTTAAAGCCCCTGTTTTTAAAGGACTGTTCAAGTAGTTTGGTAGTAGTTCTTTTACCAATGGCACAGTCAGTACCTAACACTGCTAATTTTGGGATGTTAACTTCATTAATCTTACCACTCCAAAAATGAAGCTCTTCAAAAGTTTTGGGTGTTCTAATATCAATGATTTGGCAATTATTAGTTTTTGCCAATTTCATCATTCCTTGTTTGTTGCTTATTAAATCGTGCAAACCATTAACAATGGAAATACCATTTTCTAAACATTCACTTATTACTTCAAGCAAATGTTGAGGGAGATAACCACCATGTGTGGCAATACCTATTATTGCATAGTCAATCTTAGTATTCAAATTATCTAGTGCAGTATGAATTGAAGAAAAAATGGGTATATTTCTATGAATACCATCTAATACTTCGCCTGCATCTTTCCCAACCGATTTATCATCAATTAATCCTTTAATATCATATTTTTT
>JBCDJE010000720.1:0-2690 GCA_038748185.1 Bacteroidota bacterium | reverse complement strand
TGAATAGATTTTTTTGAGCAATGCTCTTGAAATGTGCTGAAACAAATGCTAATTGCTAAAGGAAAATATAACCGATGAAAACACCGCTTGACTTAAGTAAAATTGTGCTGGATCAAATAAACCCTAAAAGCGATTATTTTCATGATGCACAACTAAAAAAACAGGTTTTTATACATCACTCTATATCACACCCTGACCCTAGTGATGTAATAGAAGGATGGAGAAAAAAAGGGCCAAGGATTGGTGCTTGCTTGTGTATTGCAGGAAAACCGTATTCAAAAGCAGCTAGCTATAAAGATGGACAAATTTACAGTGTGTTTTCATCAAAGTTTTGGGCAATGCATTTAAACACTCATATTGAAGCCAATAAAGTACCCAAAAGATACAAAGATCGATTTCACACACGCTACCTAGAAAAACATTCTATTGCTGTAATGCTTTGTAACGCCGGAAGTCTCTCTTGGGAAAATGGTAAATTTTATACAGTTTATCGCACTACTGTACCCGAAAGCCAAGTAATTGAGTATGTAGATAAATTTAGAAATCATAGATTTTACCATAAATATTCAGAAAAGCAAATAGAAGGGTTACGCAAAATTCTTGTGTATTTATGCGATGTATATAATATACCTTCAATTTATCAGGCAGATATGTGGGATGTTTCTGATAGGGCATTAAGAGGTACACCAGGAATTTTTTCTCATGTAAGTGTACGATCCGATGTATCGGACTGCCACCCACAACCTGAATTAATTGAAATGCTATCTGAATTGAAAGGTGAAGGGATGACTGCCACAACTCTACCTGAAACTTTTAAACAAGAAGCAGATATTAGTGTAGAAAGTATTAAAGATAGTGAATCAGAAAAAACAGTTGAGGACTTAGATAAATATAAAGAAAATAAAGATAAAGAAGGTAAAAATATCGATAAAGACTAAAAAAATAATTATTATGTATAATAACTCAAGTATTTGCTCGTATAAAAGTGAGCATGTAGGAATTTAGTTTCCTACACTTGATGTTCGATAGCTTTAATAATTTGACCAAGTAAGGGCCGTGTTGATGACATGGCTTTTATTTTTGATAGCCCTATAATTGTAATGCTTTAATTGGTTATAATAACTTAATAGCTCCAATATGGCTATCCAGCGACTTAGAAATTTCTTACCAGCCTATCAGCTTCTGGCGAAGTGTACAGTTGAAACATTCGATATATGCGGTTAACTCACTCTTTTTGCCTACTGCAAAGTGCTTATCTTCATTTTCAACGGCTGCCTGATAGACTTTCCAATAGTCGGTGAAAAAGTATGTCTGTTCCCGAAAAACTGCCAGCATCCTCTTCCAGAAAAGTGTAGCATTTTTTTTCTCTTTCTCCCACATGCCTTGCTATGATCTGCCTATTGGACGGATTCAAGGCGAGCCAGATCCACTGCTTTTTCTTTTTCTCGCCTACAAATGACCAAATCTCATCCAATAGTATCCCATATACCAATACACGTGCCGCTCTCTGTTTGGGCATATAACTCGTCCATGAGCAACTTATTCTCAAAACAAAATCCAACATATCGTCCTACTCCTGCTTCCGTTATTTCATCTTGCTATCTACTTGGGCGAGCGTCGATGTGCTTGTAGACCTCAAGTGAAGTTGATTTTTTTTTTAAAGCTTTATCCGATGGATTTCTTCCCCCATAAGATCTGCTAAATAATCTTCTAAAAAGGCTATAATACCAAAGTAAATAATAATATAAGGTAAAGAAGGCATATACTTATAAATGGGAATTCAAAACACTATGCTATCAAAAAAGACCTATAGTACCTACGCAAACTAAATACGACCAGCTACTTAATAATAAAAAAATACCCTTTACTTTTTAAGATGTTCTTTAGGACACAACCTTTGTTATTAACATCTTATTTAGCACTGCTAAACTACAATTTCAACGCCTTGCCTGCACACTCAATAACTGTCTTAAAATCCTAAACTTATTATTGCATCATTACTAAATAGACTTTATCTTTTTAAGCTCGACTATTTACTGGCAATAATTAGTTTTATGAATGCTATAATTTTTTATTAATTTGGAGTTATTTCAATTAAATAAACAAAAATATGCAAGGAGCTGGTGGTACAGATGGAGGAATTGGGCGTTTTTTTTTGGGTCTAATTATGCTAATTGGTGGAGGCTATTTATTCCTTAATTCTGTGCATGTGCATAATAACTTTGGACTGGGGTATCGATTATTTTCTGTAGGTGGAATGGGGATAACTTCTGGTTTCGTGCTCATTCCATTTATTATTGGTACAGGTATGGTTTTTTTTAACAGTAAAAACTATATTGGCTGGCTACTAATGATAGGTTCAATTATAATGCTTGTTTTTGGCATAATTACCAGTTTGCAGTTTACAATGAGGCACATGAGTTTATTCGAACTACTCAGCATACTGATTCTAACAGTAGGTGGACTAGGACTATTTCTAAGTTCTCTGAGAAGCTTATCGGGATAAGAAAGAGGGAGAAATTAGATTTTAGTCATTAGAAATTTAAAGTGCCGATTGTCAAGAGAGTTTTGTCTAATTACTTACTACCTAAGATTTAAGGTTCTTTATGATTTTGCTTGATAAACAAAAAAGTAACGTCAATGCTTAGCGGCCACAGCAGTTGCTGTAACTACGATGAGCGATAGTGAAG
>JBCDJE010000719.1:0-2693 GCA_038748185.1 Bacteroidota bacterium | reverse complement strand
GTAATACCAACTGTTTTTGTCGATCAGTTTTGGGCAGATTTTGCAGGAAATGCTGACCAAGACCCTTGGGATATGACAAATGCTCCTTATGATTTGGGTTATTTTGAACAGGCGACTTCTGCAACAGCTGCTGATGATGGAGGACGATTAGGTGATCCTAGATGGGTCTTAACACTTACTGGTTTGCCTGGGTTGGAAGCAAAAATAATAGAATCGCAGGGAATATTGGATGAAGCCAATGAAGGAGGAAACATAGGAGAATTTCCTGCAGGAGCAAGAACAACCTTCCAAACGGCTATCGATGCTGCCCAAACAGTTCTCGATGATGGAACTACTACCAATGAACAAGCAGATGCTGCATTAAACACACTTACAAGTGATTTAGAAACTTTTTTAGCCTCTGTAGTAACAGGTTTAAATAAAGAGTTACTAACAGCAGGTGTGAAGCTTTTCCCTAATCCGGCACTCAATAGCATAACGATCAACAACTTAGATAGAACCTCAGTAAATACCGTAAAGGTATTTAACACTTCAGGTAAAATCATGTATGAACAAGACAGAGAAATACTAGGTGAATTAAAAATTAATTTATCAATGTTTTCTGCAGGTCTCTACATTATGAAACTTTCCCAAGCTAATGGCAAAGTAAGCAGTTTGAAATTTGTGAAACAGTAGACCCGCTTTTTATTTTATTGATTTTTAAAATTTAAAATAATATGTAAAATATTAAAACGCTCATATATTTTCTCTCAATCATTTCTTTAGCAGTTATTACGTCTTCTTGTGATGACGATGATCCTGACCCAATAGCTGAACGTACCAATTTACTGGCGAAAGCATGGAATATATCTTCAGTGACTCTTGATGGTACAGATGTTACGAATCCTTCTTATAGTAGTTTTGTACTTACATTAAGGGCTGATGGCAGTTATGCTACAGTTGATGGTGACCCTGCTTTTACTGGTAGTGGTTTTTGGTCTATACCTAGCGCTGCTAATCTAAACCAGATAAGGATTGGTAGTACTGACATAACGGTTGCTTTGAATGGTACTAACGATCAATTAACACTTACTTTTTCTTTAAGTGGTAATCCTATTAACGGAAGAGTTGCAGGGCTATCAGGAAACTATACTTTTGTTTTAACTTCAAACTAATACCAAAACAATAGTTAATACAAATTAAATTCAGTCCGCTTTTTTATTAATGCATTAATAAAAAAGCGGATTTTTGCTATTTTAGAGTAAGAACTAGAATAGGTATTACACTAATATGAAAATGATTTGACTAAAAGAGCTTGTAAAATAGTATTTTTTACATTACTTATTTATATACATAATTCATTGGTATCGTATGCGCAAGATATTTTCGCTAACACCATTTCTTTAAATCTCAAGAATACAAAAATAGAAGAGGTACTTAATGTAATAAGTGAAGAAACTGGAATTATATTCACATATAGTTCGAGCTATATCCCCATCAATAGACGAGTGAATATAAAAGCCACAAATAAAAATTTAAGGAAAGTAGTCGATCAGATATTAGCTCCCTATTGCGCCAATATTGAGTATTTAATAAGTAATAACAGAGTAATAATAAAAGCCGAAAAAAAGGTGTTTGCCGATGCTAAAGAGCAATATGGGATTGTAAGTGGCTATCTTATTGACAAAGAAAATTTCGAAGCTTTACCGGGTGCATCTATCTTCATTCCGGCTTATAACAAAGGCGCTATAACCAGTGAAAATGGCACCTTTAAACTACCTGATTTGCCCATAGGTAAGCATACTTTAGAAGTGCATTACATTGGTTATAAGCCAGCAACAAAATACATAGAATTAAAAAAAGACTCGCTCTTTTTAACGATTGAATTAGAAAGAGATCTGACCTATTTAAATGAGATTATGGTCTTAGGTCAGTTAGATGGTCAGCAGCTAGCGATAAAAGAACAACAGCAAAACCCTACTATTGTAAATATTGTATCGAAAGATAAAATTGGACAACTGCCTGATCAAAATGCTGCTGAGGCAGTGGGGCGACTGCCAGGGGTATCTGTAATAAGAAATGGAGGAGAAGGTCAGCACATTGTATTAAGAGGTGTTTCTCCACGCTTAAGTGCTATTACGATTAATGGTGAGCGAATTCCTTCTACATCAATACAAGAAAGAACTGTTGACCTTACAATGTTATCACCTGATCTGCTATCGGGACTTGAAATTTTTAAAGCGATTACCCCCGATCAAGATGCTGATGCTACAGGTGGTATAATTAACTTTACTATTAAGAAAGCTGTAAAGGCAGATTGGGAAGCCGTTTTTACAGGACAGTACGGTTATAATAGTCATCAGAATACATTCGGTCAATATAAGATAAATTTTAATTTGGGGAAAAGATTTTTTAGTAAAAAACTGGGATTTTTAATTTCAGGAAATTTGCAAGAAGCTGATAGAAGCTCTGATGCTTTTGAAGCAAGCATACGCTTCAAGGAGGTTGATGAAACAGGTAATCCGAGATATGCTTATGCTGATCTTAGTTTAAATGATCGCCTTGAAAAAAGATATCGCTATGGTGGTAGTTTGGTACTAGACTATGCCTTATCTGATAAAAGTTTCTTAGAATACTATGGCGTTTTTAGTAGAGTCGATCGGTTTGAAACAAAGCGCAGGAGGCGTTATCAAGTAGAAGACTCCAGACAAGAG
>JBCDJE010000718.1:0-2706 GCA_038748185.1 Bacteroidota bacterium | reverse complement strand
GAAGTTATCTTTGAAGTAAATATTCTTTTACAAAGATTTTATAATTAGATAAACAGATCTTTCTTTAGCAAAAAAAAGCTAGGTTTAAATAAAAATCGAGTCGTAGTATGAAAAAATTATTAGTGCTTACAGGAGGAGGAGATTGCCCAGGACTTAATGCCGTTATAAGAGGTATTGTAAAAAGGGCTCAACAAGAAGAGGATTGGGAAGTTTATGGAAGTATTGAAGCCTATAATGGAATTTTACGCTGGCCTGAAGAAATTGTATTGTTAGATAATAAAGCAATTGCCGGTATTCATGTAAAAGGCGGAACAATATTGAAAACTACTACTAAAGGGGGGCCGTTTAATTGGCCGGTTGTTCAACCCGATGGTTCCTGGAAAACAGAAGATCGTTCTAGTGAATTAATTGAGAAGTTAAAAAACATGGGTTTTAATGCGGTAATTTCAATAGGTGGTGATGGGTCACAAAAAATTAGCCAATTGTTGTTTGAGAAGGGGCTTTCAATAGTTGGCGTACCCAAAACTATTGATAATGACCTTTCTGCTACAGATTATACTTTTGGTTTCCAAACAGCTGTTCAGGAGGCCTCTGATGCGGTTGATAAACTGGTCACAACAGCCGAAAGTCATCACAGAGTAATGATTATGGAAGTAATGGGCAGAAGTGCAGGATGGATTGCGCTTCATGCAGCTATTGCTTCAGGTGCTGAAGTTTGCCTAATTCCTGAAATTCCTTACGATATAGAAAAGGTAAAAGAACGCATTGAAGAAAGATACAAGCAGGGAAGGGGTTTTGCTAATGTAGTGATTGCCGAAGGTGCTATGCCTAAAACTGGAAAGATCACAGCTAAAGAAAGTGATGAAATCGGGTATGAAAACCTTAGATTAGGAGGTATTGCTTATGTACTTTCGGCTCAACTAAAAGCTGCCGGTTGTACTGCGGATATTCGTGAGATGGTATTAGGACACCTACAACGTGGAGGAACTCCTAATGCTTTCGATCGTGTACTTGCCACTCAGTACGGGGTAAAAGCATTTGAAATGGTATTGAATGGGGATTTTGGACAGATGGTGGCATTTAAAAATAACCAAATTAAACAGGTATCGTTGAAAGAAGCTACTTTTTCTTACAACTATGTACAAACCGATTCTTATCTTATTAAAACAGCAAGAGGTGTAGGAATATCTTTTGGAGATTGATAAGCTTCTAAATTTTTACTGCAATAGTAATTAATATCAAGCTTATACATAAAATCTTAGTTAGAAATGATGAAATGAATAAGTTTAGGATCTTAAGGCAGTTATTGCGTGAACAAACAATGCGTTGAAATCGTAGTTTAACAGCGTTCAATAAGATTTCAAAAACGAAGGTTGTGCCCTAAAGAACATCTTAAAGAGTAAAGGGTATTTTTTATCATTACTTAGTTATTAGTTAACCACTAATCTTCCTTTTTACTTATGGTTGGTTCCAAATGAAATATATCCTTACCATCATAAAAAACTTTACAATCTCCATTTGATTTTTTGTTTTTATTGATTTTATTTTTATTGTACATAGTCTTCTCTATGAAAATATAGTTTTTGCTATTATAGGCTTCTTGAACAATATCATTTTTTGCTAGATTATCACCAATACGGCATCTATTTATAATTACAGAAGCGTCTTCAAACAAAGTAAAAATATATAAGCTGCCTCCCTGTGTTGTATCTGATCCATTTTCTTGAAAATCTACATTAAAAAATGAAGCTCCAGATAAATGTGTATATATTCCACCACCCTTTTTGGCTGTATTTTCAACTATGAAGGTATTATCCGCATTCAAAGCTGAATTATCACTTTTTATTCCACCGCCATGAAAAGTTGCTTGATTCTTATAAATTACAGATTCCATGATTTTCATATTACTTCCGCTCAAGTATATTCCACCGCCATCGTTCTTACTGTAGTTATTAGTAATTTCTGTATTAACAATCTCACAGAAACTATTTACTACTGCAATTCCACCTCCACTGGCTCCTGCATAGCAATCTTTTATTATTACATTATCAAGCTTAATATTACCAAGTGTGTAAATCGCCCCCCCAAAGTCTTTTGTAGCTCCATTGGATAAGGTTAAATTCTGTATCTCTATGTTTGTTGCAGCTTCAATTTTAAAAATTCTTCCGGCATCAACATTGGAAATAGAGGAAGCTTGTAAGATTACTTTTGTTTTATCATACCCAATAATTACTATATCTTCTTTTAGGATAATATTAGTTTCAGTATAAATGCCCGGATTGATAAAAATTGTATCACCTGTTTCAACTTTTGATACTGCAGTTTTTATAGAGGCGAAAGTATTTTTACCAGTCTTATGTTTGTCTACTACATGAGTTTTAGCAACAACAGAAGGGCAATAGAAAATAACGAATAAAATGAGTACTTTAAGTAATTGCATATAAGTTTTTAGAACTGGTTAAGTAAAATGCATTATTAATAACATACTACACTTAGATAGTAGTTGTAATAATTAGTTATTAAAGGATTCCTGATATATTATATACTTAAAATACGGCTGCTTAAAGTACCAAATGATATAAACGATTATTTTTTTACTGATAATAAAGTAGCTATATGTTATTATTCTCGCATAATGCTAATAATGTATACACAACAAAAAATCTGGTGAATAGTCTTTTAGAGTAGCTATCTGAGCTTTTTTGT
>JBCDJE010000717.1:0-2713 GCA_038748185.1 Bacteroidota bacterium | reverse complement strand
GTAAACCCATCCCCAGTCGTTATAACTTACAACTGCTTCAGGGAGCTTTTTATAAACATCTTCTTGCATCAGCATATAGTCAGCTGCTTCATCAAAAAAACCTAATTTTTTGTAAGCATTTCCTTTATTTCCATAAATATGTGCTTCTAACTCATTTGGTTTGTCTAAATTTTCTTTAAGGTCTTTCAAAGCACTATCGAGATAGGTTAATGTAGTCTTCGTGTCGCCTAGCACTTCGTAAGAAACAGCAACATTATTATAAGCACGTGCAAGCTCTACGTCACCATTTAAGTGCGAAATATTTTGTTTTACATAGTTCACACAATTTTTAAATACTTGTAAAGATTGCAGTAGTTTTTTCATTCGTGAGTAATTAGCACCAAGGTATCTAAAAGAAGAATATATTAACCTGTAATTAGTGAAATGGAGTAATTTATCTTCTTCATGTAATAGCTCATACCAAATAATAGCAGAATCTAATTGCCTACTTGCGGTATAGTTTAATCCTAACTGATTCAATATTTTCGCATAACTTTCATGGAGTTTTTTTTCTTTTGCTTGTTCGACAATATTTAGATATATGACTCTAGCTCCTTCAAAATCTCGATGTTTTTCTAGTTCAAGACCTTTCTGAAAAAAAGTTTCTATTTCTAAAGAATCAGATTGAGCATTAAGTAATAAACAATTACTTATTAAAATGGTAAATAAGGATAATAAATGCCTCATAAGCAGAAATAAAGTTACCAATAGAAATATCAATTCTAAAACTAATATTTTTAAGTTTACCTATAAAAATCATCCTTAATTTACCTAAACAAAAGATTGTTCTTTATGATAGTACATAGCACTTATTTTTTCATAGTGCTGTTAATTGCAGCTTATATGCCTTTGAATGCTCAAAAGCAACAGCTCAATTATTGGAAAGAATTGGAAGATGTTACTTTCAGAAACAAAATAGATAATGCTTCAGGGTTTCAAATAAAATATCCTGTTTTTGGAGAAAATGTTAATAAGTTAAATGGTAAAGAAATTACTTTAAAAGGCTTCATTGTACCACTAGATGAACTAACTGGAAAAAATCGTTTTGTACTTTCTTCTTTGCCTTTCAATATTTGCTTTTTTTGTGGAGGTGCCGGTCCTGAAACTGTTATTGAAGTTTATAGTAAAACAGCAATAGATTTCACTAATGATGCTATATGGATAAAAGGTGTTTTTGAGCCAAATCCAAACAACCCTGAGAAACTCATGTATTTGTTGAAAGAAGCAGTATTAATAAAGGAATAAATGCCTTATTTCTAGTCGATACAAAAGAACTTTTAACTGTACAAGAATGGACATATACATTTATTCAATTAGATAAATACAAATTATAACAGAAATATTTATATTTAAAAAATCATTTTTTTATCCCTAATGAGGCATTTAAAGCTTTACGCATATTTTTTTATACTATTTTTTTTCTACCAACCTTTATCAATTATTGCTCAAGATGACGAAGCTACTATTAAAAAAATATTTGATGAAGTGCTTAGTAATGATTTTTGTTATGAAAACCTGCGCTACCTTACCAATGAAATAGGTGGTCGACTTAGTGGGTCGCCACAAGCGGCATCTGCCGTTGAATGGGCTAAACAAGTAATGGAAGCCTATGCATTTGATACCGTTTTTCTACAAGAAGTTATGGTGCCTCATTGGGTAAGAGGTGAAAAAGAGATAGGTAGAATAGTTGATTCTAAAAAAATGGGAAGTTTACCTGTTTCAATATGCGCATTAGGTAACTCTGTTGGAACTGGTGCTAGTGGTGTACTCGCCAATGTAGTTGAAGTCAAAGATTTTGATGAGTTAAAAGCATTGGGAAAAAGTAATGTTGAAGGAAAAATAGTTTTCTTTAACAGGCCAATGGATCCTACTATCATTAAAACATTTTTGGCTTATGGAAAAGCAGTAAATCAAAGAGGAAGTGGTCCTTCAGAAGCTGCTAAATATGGTGCAATAGGTGTAGTTGTAAGATCTGTAACTACCTCAATAGATGATTTCCCTCACACCGGAAGCTTGCGTTACGCACTTAATGTTCCCCAAATACCAGCAGTAGCTATTAGTACTAAAGATGCTAACCTACTTAGCAAACTACTTAAAGACGATAACAACTTAAAATTCTATTTTGAAACACATTGTGAAATGAAGGAAGACAAACTTTCATATAACGTGGTCGGTCAATTAAACGGGAGTGAGTTTCCTAATGAATATATAGCTGTTGGTGGGCATTTAGACTCTTGGGACTTGGCACAGGGAGCACATGATGATGGTACTGGTTGTGTTCAGTCTATAGAAGTCTTAAGAACTTATAAAGCTTTAAATATTGAACCTAAACGAACAATAAGGGCTGTTATGTTTATGAATGAAGAAAATGGCTTAAGAGGTGGAAGAAAATATGCAGAACTAGCAAAAGAAAATAATGAAAAACACCTAGCTGCTATGGAGTCTGATTCAGGTGGTTTTACACCAAAAGGTTTTAGTATTGACGCCAATGACAAAATACTAAAAAAAATTGCTACATGGAAAGGCTTATTTCAGCCCTACCAAATTTTTGAATTTGAAAAAGGAAGTGGTGGTGCCGACATAAGTCCTTTAAAAGCACAAGATGTAACACTAATTGGTTTCCGACCAGATTCGCAAAGATATTTTGACTACCATCATACAGCAATTGATACTT
>JBCDJE010000716.1:0-2734 GCA_038748185.1 Bacteroidota bacterium | reverse complement strand
GTCTTGGAGCTGTACTAATATCTACAAGTTCTGAACTTGCACCATATACCGACATAGAACTTAAATAGATTACCTTGTTGGTTTGAGTTGCCTCTAAAGCATAACTTAATTCTGCTGTCCCCCAATGATTTACTTGCTCAAAAATATGCGGATCTTCATTGGCAAAAGGAGTAGTAACTTTTGCCGCTAAATGAAAAATTATATCTGCTTCCTCTACTGCCTTATTTAATTTGTAAGAATCTAAAATATCTGCTGATTCAAACATAATCTTTTTATTGGGAAGGTGTTTTTCCATTAAAAAGATATTATAGTTCTTACGAGATAGATTATCATAAATTACTATCTGTTCTACTGCATCTATTAAAGCAAGTTGATAAGTAAGTTCAGTTACTATATAACCTGCACCACCAGTGATTAAGATTTTCATCTGTTTATAATTGTTTGTTATTGGTCAGATGAGACTAACATTTCCAAATAATCATTTGCGTGTGTGAGTTAATAATTATTTTCTCATGGACGTTTCATCTGTTCAAAAAATTTGAATACACTCAGGAATAAGTGTTTAGATATGGGATTTTATGCGAATATTCAATTAAGAAAAGAAGTTATTAAGCAGGTTACTATTTCTTTTCTACTAATTTGGTATGTAACCCACATTCGGTTTTATTCATGCCTTTCCACCTTCCATCTCTATTATCAAGCAAAGCATTGGGATTAATTTTATGTGTACAGGGCTGACAGCCAACACTTAAGTAACCTTTACCTTCCAAAGGATGCCTTGGTAAGTTAAAAATTCTTATGTAATCATGCACCATTTTAGTGGTCCAAGCGAGCATAGGGTGATAACGTCTTACACCCATAGGAGCTGCTTCTTCTTTATTTAAGCCCGATCTCACAGCACTCTGTGCAGCTCTTATACCATTAATCCACACATCAAAACTAGCCAGAATAGGGTCTAAAGGTGCAATTTTATTTATATGGCAGCATCTATCAGGATTAGAAGTATAAATCAGTCTACCATTGTTATCTCTTTGTTGATACTTAGGAATAGCAGATGAAATACTAATTACATTTAAATTTAAATGCTCGGCTAATTGATCTCTAAACTTTAAAGTTTCTGCAAAGTGATAACCTGTATTTAAAAAATATATCGGTACATCAGGAGCTACAATACTAATAATGTGAAGCAGTGGAACGCTATTCGTTTGAAAAGATGAAGTAGAGAAAAGCTTTTTGTTAGCAGATTTATACAATTCAATATCATTTTGAATCTTGGCGCTTTCTGCTTCAAACGTTGCAATTAATTCTTCTTTGGATACAAACACAACTAAAAAAATTTATAAATTGAAGTCAATTTTTTGTAGCATTGTCAAAATTGACTGTTATCCGTTTCAGGCAAACATAAGCGACAGATGCATTAGCCACAAATCAAGTTAGTTACAACTAACTTACCTGTTTGGGCAAAAAAATGGCAACTAAATATCGCTTGAGATAAAAATTTGATAAGATATTTCAGAAACTATTAAATAACTCATTTTAACAAACATGGCTGGAAGTTCATTTTCTTCAGGGAGTAGTACAATTACAAAAGATGGTATTGGGAAAAAACAAAATTATACCACTGCACTTATCGTTTTAACACTTTTATTTTTTTTATGGGGATTTTTAACTTGTATGAATGACATACTTATCCCCTATTTAAAAAGTGTTTTTCAGCTAAGTTTTTTTCAGGCAATGCTGGTTCAGTTTGCCTTCTTTCTTGCTTACTTTATTGGTTCACTTATTTATTTTATTATTTCAGCGTCTTCGGGTGATCCTATTTCTAAATTAGGGTATAAAAATGGTATTTTAGGGGGTCTACTTATTTCAGGTATTTCCTGTGCCTTATTTTATCCAGCAGCAGAATATAAAGTATATGGTTTCTTTTTAGGAGCATTATTTTTTCTAGGTATAGGATTCACCTTACTTCAGATTGCTGCCAATCCGTACGTATCTATATTAGGCAGTGAAGAAACTGCTTCAAGTAGGTTAAATCTATCACAGGGTTTTAATGCTTTTGGTACTACCATCGCACCGTTGATTGGTGGTTATCTAGTATTCCAGTATTTTGCAGTAGATGGTGAAGTAACTGCCGATTCTGTAAAAATACCATACCTCATATTTTCCGCCGTGTTTTTTCTTACTGCAGTGGTAATTAAGCTAACTCCATTGCCTAGGTTTTCTTCTGACGAACAAATTGAAAGTGGTGCTGGTGCATTAAAATATCCACATTTAGTACTTGGGATGCTCGCTATATTCTTTTATGTTGGTGGAGAAGTTACTATTGGTAGTGCACTCATTAATTTCTTTGAATTAGAAGAAATAATGGGGCTTGCTCCTACTAAGGCGGATGTATTTCTTTCTTTTTATTGGGGCGGTGCTATGATAGGTAGGTTCTTAGGTGCTATTTCATTAGGAAAATCTGTTGTAGGTACAAAGAAAATTCTATTTATGGTAGTTGTTTCTCTCCTTTCTTTTGGAGTGATTTATACTGGAGCATACATTAAATACGCACAAAGTGGGGAAACATTAGGCTTCTTAGAAGTTTCACCTTTTCTTATTATGATAGCCATAAACTTAATTGCTTTTACAGCAGGTAAATCAATACCAAGCAGGACACTGGCAATTTTTGCTTTTATTAATATTATTTTACTGTTCATTACACTTACTACTGGAGGATACTTGGCTTTTTGGG
>JBCDJE010000715.1:0-2735 GCA_038748185.1 Bacteroidota bacterium | reverse complement strand
GAAAAGTGCTTGTGGTAGTACAGGCATAGCTGCACGAATGTTTTCCAACTTTTCTTCTGAAATAATTATAGGTGGCAGATCGGGTTCAGGAAAGTATCGATAATCATTTAATTCTTCTTTAGTGCGCATGCTGTAGGTTTTACCGTTATCAGGATTGAAAGTCCTTGTCTCAGAAATAATCGTTTCACCTGCTTCCAGCAAAGCAATCTGTCTTAATCTTTCATGCTCTATAGCTTTTTGCACATTTCGCATAGAGTTCATATTCTTTACCTCCACTTTCCTTCCAAGTGTTCTATCTCCTTTTTTCCTTACAGAAACATTGGCATCACATCTCAGTGAACCTTCTTCCATATTCCCATCAGATATTTCTAAGTAACGTACTAACCTGCGGACTTGCTCCATTACATGAATGGCTTCTTCGGCATATCGAATATCGGGTTCGGTAACAATTTCAACAAGAGGTACTCCTGCGCGATTTAAATCTACCATTGTAAAAGCTGCACCTTCAAGATGGATAGATTTTCCGGCATCTTCTTCCATGTGGATGCGGTTGAGCCGAATACGCGATTTTTCTTTATGATTATTTATAACATCAACATAACCTCCAATACAAATTGGCGCCTTGTCTTGTGTAATTTGAAATCCTTTTGGTAAATCGGGATAGAAGTAATTCTTCCTATCGTATATGTTGTATTTAGAAATTTCACAATTACAGGCAAGTCCTATCTTAATGGCATGCTCTACTGCCAAACTATTACTTTTGGGTAAGGTACCAGGGTGAGCTAAAGTAATGATACTGATGTTTACATTCGGATCTTCTCCATAAGCATTTTTATCTGATGAAAAAGCTTTTGTATTTGTATTAAGTTGGGCATGTATTTCCAAACCTACTACTAGTTCATAAGTATCTATAACTTCCTGCTTCATTGCAATTTTTAAAACACAATTTATTAAACAATGCAAAGCTAATTAAATCTCTCTATTATACAGAATACAGTAGCTTTCTTTGTAGATTTTAATAATTTAACATAGTACTGATTTTCAATGATGTAAAGCATGAAAATATATCCTTCATCATTACTAATTTAGTCCTTCAAAGTGTATTGGATAATTAAGTAAAAGCAAAAAAAATGAAAGTAGAAAAACTATTGGCTACCCATTTTCCTGTATTTTCCGATTTAGCACTCAGGGAAAAACTATTGACTTCAGCACATTTTGAGCAGTTCGAAAAGGATACAGTACTTCTTAAGAAGGGTACTTATATCAGGTATTTGCCTTTAGTGGTAAGTGGTTCTGTAAAAGTTGTGAGAGAAGATGAAGAAGGTCGCGAGTTGTTATTATATTATATTAAACCAGGTGAAAGTTGTGCTTTATCTTTTTCTGCCTATATGAATCATAGAAAGAGTGATGTAAAAGCAGTATGTGATGAAGCCACACAGTTAATCCTTGTCCCTTCTAAATTAGTAGATGGTTGGTTAAGTGTTTACCCCTCTTGGCAGCAATTTGCCTTGCAATTATATGATATTCGTTTTGGCGAACTCTTAGCTACTGTAGAAGATATTGCCTTTAAAAAAATGGATGAGCGACTAATAGGCTATCTGAAAGAAAAGCTAACTTTACAGAAAAAAAACATTTTAGAAATTACTCATTCTCAAATTGCTACAGATTTGGGTACTTCAAGAGAAGTAGTTTCCAGACTATTAAAACAGCTTGAACAAAAAGGAATGATTGAAATTGCTAGAAATGCTATAAAAATTTTAGGCTTTGTGTGACATTTATCACTGATAAAGGCTTATACGACACTTAGCTTTATAGAAATTTAAAATTCTTCACTTTAATCGTTTAAGATATGAAAAAGAATATGGGTAACCTCGATAAAGCAATAAGGGTGTTGGTAGGAATTGTAATAGCTGTACTTTACTTCACCAATGTTATCAGTGGTACACTGGCATTAGTGTCTGGTATACTGGCTGTCATTTTTTTCTTAACCAGTGTTATAAGTTTTTGTCCTCTATATGCTCCGTTTGGCATTTCGTCATGTAAATTGAAGAAGGAAAAGGCTTAAATTTATGATTAAGTCTACAAGGATGAGGCACAGTTTAAAACTGTGCTTTTTTGTTTCAGAACCGAAAGATTATTTAGCGTGTTCATTAGGCTGTTCAACGAACAGTTAGTTGTTGGCTTCAAAATTTTTGTAGATTTACAATATATTCTTTTAACTGATTCTTAAAGCAATAGTAAGCATGAAACTCATCGCATTCATATTCCTTATTTCTTTGTCGTTCACTTCACAGGCACAATTTCTTAAAAATTTAAAAAAAGCTGTTACAGGTGAAGGAGATGGAGAAGTTTCTTTTACCCAACAAGAAGCTGGCAAAGCAATCATAGAAGCGTTGCAAAAAGGCGCAGTAAAAGGTGTAGCAGAAGTTTCAAAAGAAAATGGCTATTTAGGAAATACTGAAATAAAGATACCTTTTCCACCAGAAGTACAGTTTGTAGAGTCTAAGTTAAGGGCTATCGGTATGGATAAAATGGTAGATGATGCGATTACTTCTATCAATAGAGCAGCTGAAGATGCAGCAATTGAAGCAAAAGATATTTTTGTGGCTTCCATAAAGCAACTTACCTTTACCGATGCTATCAATATTATAAAAGGTGAGGAAGATGCTGCTACAAAATATTTGCAAAAAACTACCACCGATAGTCTAATGGTGCGTTTCAAACCTATAATTGCT
>JBCDJE010000714.1:0-2736 GCA_038748185.1 Bacteroidota bacterium | reverse complement strand
ATTTCTTCATTTGATTATAAAAACTCAAAAGGTGAGAAATTAGATAACTTGTTGAGTGGGAATTACAACTTTATAGGATTGGGTTTTAAACTCCCTTTCTTTGTTGATAATCTAAGTTTGGCAACTGGGCTTACCTATAATCAATACGGTGCATCGGGCAGTGAATTGGCGTATTTTTATAAATGGGATTTAACTTATCTTGGAGCAAACGTAGGTTTTGAATATGATGTATGGCATGCAAGTGATTTTTTTAATAAAAGAAACGGATTTGTGAAAGATAGGGAAGGGTTAAAGTTTTTTCTTAAAGCAGCATTTTCAGGAGAGTTTTTGGTAAGAGGAACGCAACAAATAAATGCAGAGGCATACAATCTTGTTGGCGCAGAACAGTTTGATGCACCCTATTTTTTTGTCAGAGGTGGTGGAGGTATGCGCTACGGTTTTTCAGAAGATATCGGCATCTTTATTCAATATCTGTATGGTAGGAGCTTACCCCTAATTAGCAGTTCTGATGACAACGAAGAACTAAACTTAATTATCCATCAATTTGGCTTAGGAGTTTTAATAGGACTTAATCATAAGTAGTCTTATTCCAATGCTATTTCTCAAAAAATATTCGCATTCTGCACAACCAATCCAATAAAATCTTTTTATCGATGAAAAAAAATATTCTAACACTTATTATCTCTCTTTCCTCATATTGCATTCTTGCTCAATCGCAGGGTATAAGTTATCAGGCGATGATTGTTGATGAAAATGCATTTGAAATACCCGGAGTCGATATTGAAGGAAGCGGACTCAGGGAAGCTGCTTTAACTGTGCGATTTACTATTCTCAATGAAGCAGGAGCGGTCGATTTTCAGGAAGAACACGCTACCACAACAGATGCTTTCGGCATGATAAATTTAGTAATTAGTACTGGAATAGCTATTACTGGAAGCTTTGAAGCTATTGATTGGGATGGCACGCCAAAAAGCTTGAGAGTAGAAATAAGTATTGGAGAGAATACAAATGATTTTAATGAATTGAGTGAGCAGGAATTGTATTTTGTGCCTTATGCTTTTCATAGAAATATTACGGCTACAGGTACACTTATAGTAGATGGGAATACTACATTGAATAGCAATTTAGAAGTAAGTAATAGTAGCAATACCTCTCTTACAGGTAACCTAGCAGTAGATGGAGCCACTACATTGAATGATGCCATATCTGTTAATGCTGTCAGTAACCTGAACGGTCAAGTAACGATTGATGCAGACGTGAATGGTAGCCAAACTTCTTATGCTGCTTATCCACTGCGCGTTCAGGGTAGCGACCAAGGAGTAGCAATAAGGTTAGATGGAGGAAGAAACACAAGTAAAAACTTCGCCACTTTTTTTGATGGCTTCGGTACAATTCACGGTAGGATAGAGGGGCAAACACTTGCCGAATTGCAGAGTAGCTTCCGGTTTATCTGGGATTTTACTATGGCTGGGTTAGACGAAGCATTTATACTGGCCGAAGGAGTGGCATGTGGTACTCAATTAGATGCAGCAGAAGTAATTGTTATGGCTGCTGAAGGTGCTACGGCTTATGCGCAATGGCTCGAATTGACTATAAATGCTGAAAGTAATGTGGGTGTTGCATTTGAAACAGGTGGGGCAGATTATGCAGAATGGCTTGAAAAAGAGGATAAAGCAGAAAAATTTCGAGCAGGTGAGATTGTAGGAGTAAGAGGAGGGAAGATTAGTAAGAGTACCAAAGAAGCAGGCCATGTTATGGTTATTTCTACCAATCCAATAGTTGTTGGTAATTTACCTGATGAGGGGAAGGAGGACAACTATGAAAAGGTGGCATTTCTGGGGCAAGTGCCAGTGAGGGTGGTTGGAAAGGTAGCAATAGGTGATTACATACTGCCTTCAGAAAATCACGATGGGCTTGGCATAGCTATTTCTCCTGAAAAAATGCAAATAGCGGATTACGACAAAGTTTTGGGTGTCGCATGGGAGGCATCAAGAGAAGATATTTTAAGCTATGTGAATGTTGCTATTGGGATTAACACCAACGATTTAGCAAGCGTGGTAGCAAAGCAAGAACAAGAAATCCAATTGATGAAGCAGCAAATAAATGAGATATTGATGCTATTAAATGGAGATAGCACAAAAAATCTTACGCCTATTATAACACAAAAAAAGCAAGTTGTATATCCACAAGTAGGGAATCAGCAGAAATCGTTAGCTAAAAATCTGATTACACGTAAAAAAATAGCTTCATCAAATATTTCTGATGAAGCATTTGATGAATGGCTTTTAGATTATGGTTATATTTTTAATGATAGGATGGGCACCATTAAAGCACATTTTGAAAATCTAAATATTGATCTCGATAAATTTCCGGAAGTAAAATCGATTTTAGAAAACCCAACGGCGACACTAAAAGAAATGAAAAGTGGGAAATACATGAATACCCTTTGGCAGTCTTTCGAAAATAAATATTTTCAATCTATCAAAGAATAGGCTCATTAGTTGTTAGGTTAAGGAGTATTGAAAACCAATGGTAGCTCAGAAGCCCAGTTAGTTAAAATCTTTCCGTTTTGCCCTTTTAAGTACTGTTTAAGTAAGAGTGTAAAGTTGTCTGTTTTTATTGCTTTCTTCGTTTTCAGAATTAAATGGTAACCATTTTCTGATAGGTTAGCAGAGAGAACTGGAAGCTTTGTGTCATTTACTGTAATTAAAATATCATCTTTTTTAATTGTTTTTT
>JBCDJE010000713.1:0-2739 GCA_038748185.1 Bacteroidota bacterium | reverse complement strand
CTTTTTAGCAACACGATTGCATCCTAATCTCTACTTAGGGAAAGTGATTAATGCTTTAGTATTAAACCATGACTTAATGGTTAAGGATAGCGCACATCCTGAGAACTTGATTTTCTACAACGGGCTGCAACCTACCTTTCTTGCTATACTCAAAAATATACCAAAAGCTTTCTGGGAAGGTCTCTTAAGACCCTATATTTGGGAAAATGGAAATGTATTGAAAAGAATTATGGCTTTGGAAAATACATTTTTTATAGGTTTGCTATTGACTGGTATTTATCGTTGGAGAAAAGCATGTTTCCCATTGAAATATCCTTTAGAAATACAGGCTATTATCTTTTTTAGTTTGGTATTGTTAGTAATGCTGGCTATTTCGGCGCCAAACCTTGGCAACTTAGTGAGGTATAAGGCAGGATTTATGCCTTTCTTACTTTTACTGTTATTTTCAGCTGCGAATAGCAAGGAATAATCATTATCATTGTAAGGCTTTCTTTTTATTTTTTATGGATGATTTACTGCAAAAGCAGCAAAAAAATACTACAGGCAAATTTAAGATTTACCGTTCTTCTGCTGGTTCAGGTAAAACTTTTACACTTACTAAAGAATATTTAAAACTGGCGCTGGCTACGCCGGGTAATGAAAACTTTTCTCCTTTCTATTTCAGGCATATTCTTGCTGTTACATTCACTAACGATGCAGCAAAAGAGATGAAAGAAAGAATCTTAGGAAATCTATCGAGCATAGCCCATCTGCCAGAAGGAGAAAAGTATGATATGCTCAATCTTATTCTAGAAGAACTCCAAGAAGAATATCCTCAACTTAAATTAGATGCGGATGAACTAAAGAGAAGAGCCGCCTTACTGCACGAAACAATACTTCATAGATATACCGATTTTTCGGTGAGTACTATTGATGCTTTTTCTAATAGAGTAGTGCAATCGTTTAAAAAAGATTTAAATCTTCCTTACAATTACGATATAGTATTAGAAGTAGATGAATTATTAGAAGAAGCTGCCGACCTGCTTCAAGATCAGATAGGTACAGAAGAAGGAAAAGAAATAAGCAACTTACTGGTTGAGTTTGCACTAAATAAAGCCGAAGAAGAAAGCAGCTGGTATATAGATGAGGCATTAAAAGAATTTGGCAAACAACTTTTTATTGAAGATAGATTAGCACATATTGAATCAATTAGCGAATTAATGCCTGCATCTTTTAAGCAGATTATTTCGAAAATATACCAATACCTCAAAAAAGTTGACAGCGATTTAATTGGGCTAGGTAGATCTGCTCTCGATCTGATTAAGGCAAACAGTATTCGGCCAGAAGCATTTGCACGTGGTAAGCAAGGAATTGCAGGTTTTTTTGCCAAAGCTGCTTCGAGCAGCGCTATTTTATCAGAGTTAAACCTTTCAAATAGTTATATTTTAAAGACAATAGAAGATGATAAGTGGACAAGTGGTAAAGCTGATGCAGCAGAAAAAGCAGCAATTGAAAGTATAAAGGGTACTTTAATGGCTTTGTATTACCGCATAGTTGCTTTAGCAGAGGCTGAAAAGGGCAACTATATTATTATCAACAGCCTAAAGAAAAATATTTATCTGATAGCAACAATCAACGAGCTTGGCAGGAAGGTAAGCGAGATAAAAGCGGAAAAACACCAAGTACATATTGCAGATTTCAATCAAAAAATCAACCAGATTGTAGAAGAAGAACCCGTACCTTACATTTATGAGCGATTAGGGGATCGCTATAAACACATTTTGATAGATGAGTTTCAAGATACATCGAGAATGCAGTGGCATAACCTTATCCCATTAGTACTAAATGCTTTGGGATTAAATATGGCTAATTTGGTAGTAGGAGATGCAAAACAAGCAATATATAGATGGAGGGGCGGTAAAGCTGATATGTTAGTGAGTTTACCGGATATTCCTACTGCGCCTCCTGAATCTGTGATTGCGCAAGAAGCAGTGGCTTTTAAATTGCATCAACAAGCACTATCGCTCAGTACAAATCGGAGGAGTAAAGATGATATCATCAATTTTAATAACCTTTTTTTTGAAACATTAAAGACAAGGTTTTCTCTACAATATCCTTCTTTGAAAGATTTTTATGAAGATGTAGAACAAGCATGCAACAACAAGCCAGGTGGTTTAATTAAGCTTGAGTTTATCCAATCAGGAATAGCAAGGTCATTGTTTGAAGCCGCTACTTTTAACAGGGTGCTAACACAAATAAATGAATTGGTAGCAAGTGGCATTTACCAACATGCTGATATTGCCATATTAGTGAGAAACAATCGTGCTGGGGCTTTTCTTGCAGAAAAACTTATGGAACATAATATCCATGTAGTTTCAGATGAATCCCTCTTATTGCATAATTCTCCAATAATAAAATTTATAACAGGATTTTTAAGTGTTATTGCTTTTCCGGTTAATCCTGTTTTAAAGATGGAGCTGATTGAATTTTTGGATCAACACTATCAAAAAATTATACCTGGAGGGAAAGTATTAAATGGTATTGTCTACAATCAGTTAGGAGAAATTTTAAAACAACATGACCTATTTCAATTTTTTGAATGGCTGAATGAATTCTTTGGAGCAACTTTGCAAGTTCGGGGAATCCAATTTCGTACTTTATATGAAATGACAGAAGAACTCATTAGGCAATTTCAGCTTTACTACGAAGTACCACAACAAGTCTACCTACAAAAGTTTTTGGACATAGTGCTCTCTTTTT
>JBCDJE010000712.1:0-2741 GCA_038748185.1 Bacteroidota bacterium | reverse complement strand
ATTTTCCATAAATTTAAAAAATATCATTTGTGCGGTTTTAGCACAAATAAAAGCTTCCGGTAGAGAAGCTTAAATCTTATCAGTTTAAAATGCTGATTAGTCAGCTCTTAGCGATTGTACAGGGTTTCTGATAGCAGCGCGAATGGTATGATAGCTTACCGTGAATAATGTTATACACAATGTAAGCAAAGCAGCAATCACAAAGCTTATCCACTTGATTTCTGTTCTATAGGCAAAAATTTCCAACCAGCTTCCCATAAAATACCAAGCCAGTGGAAATGCAACTACCATAGAGATAAGAATGAGAATGATGAAATCTTTCGAGATCATCAATACAATATTGCCAACATTGGCGCCAATGACTTTTCTGATGCCTATTTCCTTTGTTCTATTTTCGGCAGTATAAGAAGCTAATCCTAAGAGCCCAAGGCAGGCAATTAAGATAGTTAAGACTGCAAAAGTGGTGAAAATTTTCCCTCTGTTTACATCAGCTTCATAAGCTGAAAGAAACTCTTGATCGAGAAATTCATATTCAAAAGGAATACCCGGAAAAATTTCTTTCCATGTATCTTTGATGCCATCAATAGTTTGTGCAACTGATTCTGCTTTCATTTTTAGATGGATGGTCGGGTTGTTTAGCCGATAAAAAACTACTAAAGGCTCTATTTTCTCATAAAGGGAAACTGGGTGGAAATCTTTTACAACCCCAATTACTTGTGCATACTCCGGCTCTTCTTCATCTCCACCACCGTTTATTCTTACTTTTTTTCCTAAAGGATTATCCCATTTTAAAAGTTTTACCAAGGTTTCATTTACCAATACACCATTCGTTGTATCAGCTTTAATATCTTCTGAAAAATTCCTGCCTGCTACTATAGCTATCTCCATTACATTAAGTAGGTCATGATCTGCCCCGAAAGGTTTTATAGCCAATTCATTCATCCCCTCATTGGTTTCAATATTTACAATTACCCTCCCTCTAATTCTACCGGCAACATCACTACCTGTACCAACGTTGAGTACGCTAGGCTGCTTTACCAATTCATTTTTAAACACTTCATATTTGCTGTTTAAAGGCACTTGTGGTAAATCAAAAACCATAACTTGTTCTCTGTTATATCCAAGGTCTTTTCCTTGCAAAAAATTCAATTGGTCGTACACAATTTTAGTGCATACTACCATAATCAAAGAAATAGAAAACTGAAGAATAACCAATACTTTTCTAAAAGCGATATTACTTTTACCACTTACTACCTTACCTTTTAATACAGTAGCTGGTTGGAATGAAGAAATAATTAAGGCGGGATAACTTCCACCTAAAATGCCTGCAATAAGTGCTAACCCAAAGATAGAATAGGGAAAAAAACCTGTGAAAATTGAGGTGAAAGCTATTTCTTTCCCTGAGACTTCATTAAAAAATGGTAAGCCCATATAGATCAACAAAATTGAAATGAGTAGGGCTATAAATGATAAGATGACTGATTCTGATAGAAACTGAACAATAAGATGTGAGCGAAGCGAACCCATTACTTTTCTAATGCCTACTTCTTTTGCCCGTTGTACCGATCTGGCAGTTGAAAGGTTCATATAATTGATGCAAGCAATGAGCATCATAAAAACAGCAACTATGCTAAAAATATAGATATAGCTAATATCACCTCCACCATCGCCTTCAATGTTTGAATAAAGATGTATATCGATTACCTTTTGTAACTCATATTGAATATCAATATCCATTTCTCCAAAAATATTTTCCATGTATTTAGTATACATAGCTGGGAGTTGAGTATTGAGTTCGGCAATATTGTAATTTTCAGGAAGTAGAAAATAGGTAGTTACATAAAAACCACCCCAACCATCGGCATTTCTTTGTTGCTCGTTTAGAGAAGTAAGTGCATTAAATTGTAAATGTGAATTTTTAGGAATGTCTTTAATTACACCTGTAATTTCATAAGTTTTGTTATTTTCACTGCCTATTAACTTACCCATTGCCAAACCATCTCCAAAAAGTTTAATAGCTAATTCTTTCGTAATTAAAAGTGCGTTATGCTTATTGAGGGCATTTTTGGGATCTCCTTCCAAAAAAGAAAAGGTAAATAAATCAAAAACTGTTGAATCTACTGCATACAAATCTTCTTCGTATATATTTTTTTCATCGTAGTTTAACAGTGTTCTACCCATTGGGAAAAACCGTGTATAATTTTCAATTACAGGATATTCATCAGTAAGAACTGGCCCGGCAGGAGGTTGAGCTACACTCCAGTTGAAAGATTTATTGGGTTCGGTAATATTTGAATTAAGTCTATAAATTCTTTCCGCATTTTCATGAAACCTATCATAACTTAATTCGTCCATTACATACAGCATGAGGAAAATCGCAGATGTAATGCCAATAGCTAGACCTAATACATTAATGATACTGTAAGACTTTTCCTTTATAATATTTCTGAGGGCAATTTTAATTAAGTTTTTCAGCATATTCTATCGATTTCAAATGATAATATTACAAATTATGAAAAGTATAAGGCTAACTTATAGTAATTTTTATAAGTGGTAGGAATTCATGAAGAGAGGGATAAAATATTTTTCTATAGATAACATAATACTTTAAATGGATTCAAGAGAGCAGAAAATAGATTTACTTCTTACGTTGTAGTAAACACTATGGCAAAATTTCAGAAGCCGTATTCACTGCAACACTAACTTTTGTTATAGAATAAAGGTTGTCATGAATAGTTTTT
>JBCDJE010000711.1:0-2755 GCA_038748185.1 Bacteroidota bacterium | reverse complement strand
CAAGAGCTCTTCTGAAATTTTAAATGAATTTGGTTATTGGCGTGAAGATGATTTTAAGCTCTATTGTACTATATCTGCCAAAAATACAAACTCTCAAGGACTTTCTCTTAAAGTAAATTCTGATATTGATCGTTTGATTGAGTATTCAGATAGGAAAAGCGTAGGTGACTTTGCTGTATGGGAGTTAAGTCAATTACATGACAGGCTTTTAGAAAAACATAGAGAGACCTTCTGGGTTAGTGCAAAGACAATTACTGAGGATGGTAATGAGTATTTTCAATACAAGGAAGTTGAGCACACTAAGAAACCGATTATTTCACAATTTGATGTACTTATAGCTCAAGGTATAATTACACTAGATCATCTGATTAAAAGAAATTCAAATAATAAAGTAGTAGAAAAAGGACCATTATTCAAGATTAAACCAAATAGTTTAGATTTGCTTTTTCCCCCAAGTGAAAAATATTCATTAATGTAATACAAAATAACAATTCCATATAGCTAATCATTCTTACCAATTTTATGCACCCATTCAAGGCGTTTATTAAGAATTATTCCGAAATATCTGATCAGGAATGGAAGCAAATAGAATCTTCTTTGGAAAAGAAAATATTTGATAAAGGTGAGATACTATTAGAAGAAGGAAAAGTATGCAAACATATTTACTTTCTTGAAAGTGGTTTTTTAAGGTTTTTTGTATGGAAAGAAGGAAACGACATTTCTAAATTTTTTACCAAATCACCTTACTGTTTTACTTCTCAAAGAAGTTTTAACAAAAATATTCCTGCTATTGAAAACACTGAAGTGTTAGAAAAAAGTGTTATCTGGCAGATGAAGCAAGAAGAGGCTTTAAGCCTGTTAAAGCTAGCTGGTTGGAGTGAATTTGTAAGAAAACTAGTGCAAGAAGTACAATTCTACACTGAACAAATTCTAGAAGAATTACAAAATACTACTGCCGAAGATCGCTACCGAAAAATGCTGGAAAATAATGATGTTTTATTACAAAAAGTCCCACTAAAACACCTGGCATCTTACCTAGGTATCGCTCCTCAATCTTTAAGCAGAATCAGGAAAAAAGTATTGGAAGAAAGATGAAGTTAACATAGGTGAAGTGGATTGGCCGATCAAATCGTGATTATTGCTAAAAAAACAATATGCGATTTTTCATTTTACTTATTTCACTCTTCCTGACTATTACATTGCATGCACAACCAAACCAACCAACAGTAAAACATTTTTGGCATACTGTTGAAACCAAATCAAAACCTGAAGCTGTATGGGCTATTTGGATAGATGTAGCTAATTGGCATAAGTGGGATACTGGTTTAAAAGCTGCCGAAATGACAAATAATTTTGCTTTAGACCAGAAGGGCATCATTACCTCTTTAGAGGGAAGAAAATCTAAGTTTAAAATAGTATACATTGAAGAAGGAAGATCTTATACTTTCAAAACTAACCTACCTTTAGGTGCCCTTTATGTGAAGCGATACCTTGAAGAAAAAGAAGGGAAAACACAATTTACCCACGAAGTCTGGTTTAAAGGAATAACATCAGGAATTTTTGCTAGGCAATTTGGAGGAAAATTTAAAGAAATGTTGCCGGGTGTAATGAACAATATCAAAGAAATAGTTGAGAGCAAATGATATTAATAAGGATTGTCTATTTAGCTAATATTGTAGTAGCAGGTTGGATTAGTATTACCAGTTTATTCTTTCCTAAAACTGCTCAAATTACTGTATTTACAAATGCTTTTGCTTACTCAGAAGCGATCAGATTGGTGGGTGCTTTGTGGTGTGCTATTTTCATTTTATCGATTTTAGGATTATTCTTTCCGCAAAAGATGAGTTTGGTTTTATTATTCCAACTTATTTACAAATCTTCTTGGTTATTATTTGCCGCTTTACCTGCTAGCATGAATGCATCACCCTATCCTAGAGGAATGGCCATCTTCTTTGTCATTTGGGTACTTATTCTTCCTTTTGTGATTCCATGGAAGTATTTATTTGTTGAATGAGAATAGAAGAAAACAAGCTTCTATTCTTACAGGACTTACACAGTTTGAAAGAAAAATACCCCTCGATTTGTGAGCCATAAATCAGTATGCCTATTGTTCTATAAGTCACAGAGACAGAGCAAGGGTTTTTAGTGTTTTATTTAAGTTCTATCTTATGCATCTTATAACTCCAAAAAATGACAGTTAGGGGGTGGTGTTTCGAATATATCACTAATGCTAAGCTTTTTTGCTTACAAGCCTTATTTTATGCGGGCTGGTTTTAGGGATGCGTTCAATGATGCCACGTGCTTCTAAATCCAATTTTACGGTTGTTATGTACCAGAGCGGTTTCCCATTAAAATGCTGCTGTAATAAGATTTCATTTGAAAGATCAGCCATATCGCTAAACGAAATCGCTGTGTTCTCCTCAACGATTTTGAGTATCACATCTTTCACTTGCTCATATTTGTTGAAGTCAATGTTAACTCCTCGCTTTCCTTGTGGATGAAGTGTCAGGATTTTTGATTCTTTAGACATTTTTTATTTAAAGTTATATGAAAATATTTTCTGCAAAAGGAAAAATTATATTCAGACAATACTTTGTGCACTACTTAATTTACTGGCTTCATCACGACCTACAAGTTAAATAAATAATTATCGATTGTATAAATATCATTTAAAAATGGGATATAAGTTGTGATTTTTCTATACTGATATTTGTAATAGTAACTAAATTGTGTTATTTTAGTAAATAGCTTAAAT
>JBCDJE010000710.1:0-2755 GCA_038748185.1 Bacteroidota bacterium | reverse complement strand
ATTAAATATTTATATCTAAAATTGTAAGATAACAAGATATTTTAAGAATAAATATAACAAGAAAAAACATGATCTATCTGATAGATAAACTGTTATAGTAAATTCCAATGCTCGTGAATATTAAATTTTATCAAGACCATAAAGGCAAAATTTTAGCCTCATTAAGAAATATGCAGACAAAAAAAATCCCGGAATAACCGGGATCAAATAAATTAAAAATTCGTATTACTGAATCTTTGCCAAGTTCTTTTTAGCATTATTCATTTCTTGTGCATTCGGGTATTCATCAATAATTCTCTGGTAAATCATAGCAGCAGCGTTCATATCATCTGAAACTTCGTAAGCTATGGCTAACTTCATTAGATAAATAGGTGTAAACTCTTTATTTGGATAGTGCTCCGTCGCTTTTTTATAGTTGGTAATTGCCTCGCTAAACTGTTCCTTTTCCATATATTCATCTCCAATCAAACAATAATCCCTCGCCTGAACTAGGTAGTCATCAACGCTAAAACCTGAAAGATAATTTATTGCTTCATCATAATTTTCTTGCTTGAGGTAACTTGCTCCTGCATAAAAACTAGCAAGATTCCCAGCTTTAGTCATACTGTAATCTTCACTTATTGTTACAAAGCCATCTGTATAGTTACCATCACCGTCTAGGGCTTTATTTAATGAGTCTTTCTCAAAATAGAATATAGCCGGAAAAAGTTGCTCTTGAGCAGCTGTATTTTGCTGGTTTACATACCACTGATACCAAAATACTCCTCCAATTACTAATACCGCAACAGTTAAAACACCCGTAAGTAAATTTTTATTCTTATCTGCAAAATCTTGCGTCTTGCTTAGTTGCTCTTGTAATACTTCAGGGCTTTCATAGATTTTGGTTTCCGCATCTGCTTTCTTGCCTGAAGGTTTTCTAGTTACTGTTTTACTTTTCTTTGCCATTGAAAATTCTTTTAAGGCTGCAAAAATAAGCAATTATTCTTAATTACTAATGCGTAAAAAGATCAAATTTAATAAACCTGAAAATACCTTAGTTTTTATTCGATAATAAAAAAGGGCTTAGCAGTAAAATCTAAGCCCATTCAAGGTATTTTAAGCACGCACTTTAATTCGTGCTATATGGATAATCTTCTTGTATATAAATGTCTTTATATATTTCAGAAGCATCGGGATAAGGAGATTCTTCGGCAAATTTTACAGAGTCAACTACAATTTGCTTTATCTCTTTATCTTTTGCTTTTAAATCTTCTGCGGTAGAAAAGTTCAATTCTATGATTCTCTCCTTTACTTGCTCAATAGGATCTTGGCTTTTATATTCAGCTAATTCTTCTTTAGTTCTGTATTTAGCTGGATCTGACATAGAATGTCCTTTAAAACGATAGGTTCTCAATTCTAGTAAAGTGGGCCCATTTCCTGCTCTTGCCCTCTCTGCCGCTTCCTCAATTGCTAAATGCACGTCTTCAATTTTCATTGCATTTACCGGGTATGAAGGCATATCATAAGCAGCACCTAATTTATAAAGATCAGTTACATTTGAAGTCCTTTGAACTGAAGTACCCATTGCATAACCATTGTTTTCAATCGCAAAAATAACAGGAAGTTTCCAAGACATTGCCATATTAAACGTTTCATGAAATGCTCCTTGTCTTACTGCACCATCTCCCATATAACAAATACAAAGATTCCCAGTCTTGTTATATTTTTCTGCAAAAGCGATACCTGCACCCAGTGGTATCTGCCCACCAACAATACCATGACCGCCCATAAAACCAACTTCTTTATCAAACATATGCATTGAGCCACCTTTTCCTTTTGAGCAGCCAGTCTCCTTGGCAAAAAGCTCTGCCATTACTTTATTAGGATGTGTTCCTAATGCCAATGGTTGACCGTGATCTCTGTAAGCAGTAATGTATTTATCTCCCTTTCTCAATGCACTAGCAGCACCAACAGCACAAGCTTCTTGCCCAATATATAAGTGGCAAAAACCTCTAATTTTTTGCTGCCCATATAACTGACCTGCTTTTTCTTCAAACCTTCTAATTAAAAGCATCTTTTCATACCAAAACATATAGGTTTCTTTTGAAAAAACAGCTTCGTTTGCATTCTTTTCTTTTTCCTGTGTTATCATTTCCTGTTTTTTGACTTAAATATCAGTACTGAAAACTTTAAATTTTTGTCGAAATTCGTAAGTTTTGATTTAATTTACAAGCAGAGTACAATTAGCAATATTTTAGAAAAACCTATCTAAGTTAAATTTTTAGGTCTCTTTATTATGACTTTAAATCAAAGTGTTTTGTTTTAACCCAGTATCATTTTAAATCAAATCTACTCCTACAATTTTATAATTCATCCATTTTATTTATTTTTTCTACTGATAATCAATTCTTTACCTCTATCTAATATTAAATATTGATTCCTGCTTTTTATGCTAAAAAAAGAAAAGAGTTTTAGAAAATATGCTGTAATAGTTGCTGGTGGAAGTGGTACCAGAATGAATACTGATACTCCAAAGCAGTTTATAAAAATTGGTAAGCAAGTAATCTTAATGCACACTATTGAAAGATATAAAAAAGCTGATCCTAATATAGAGATCGTCTTAGTACTGCCAGAAAAACACATTGATACTTGGTACGAATTAGTGAAAGCTTATGATTTTGCACATGTTCATAGTATTTGCAAGGGTGGAACTAGTCGCTTCCAATCAGTAAAAGCAGGATTGGAAACAATAGCTACTAATAGTATTGTAGCCATT
>JBCDJE010000709.1:0-2758 GCA_038748185.1 Bacteroidota bacterium | reverse complement strand
TTGGCTGTGAGCAGCCAGATAATTAAAGGTGCATTTATTCATACTTTAGAGTCTCTGTAGTTTTAATAAATGCACCTTTAATTATCTGGCTGCTCACAGCCAATAAAGTTATAACCGATAAAAAGATGGCAGGCAGTAAAAACATCCACCATGCTATAGTAATCTTATATACAAAACTTTCAAGCCAAGAGCTAACCAGATAATTAGTCATTGGTACAGCAAAAATAAATGCAATGAAGAGATATTTTACATAGTTTTTTGTGAGTAATACAAGCAGGTCTTTTATAGAAGCCCCAAGTACCTTTCTGATACCAATTTCTTTATATCGTTGGATAATGGTGTAAGAAGACAAACCAAATAGACCAAGTGCAGCAATACAAACCGCAAGCAAAGTAAAGAAACTTACTATTTTACTTAATCTTTCTTCTTGGATAAATAACTTATCGAAGTGTTGATCGAGGAAGACATAGTCAAAGGGTGCATTGGGGTGAAAAGTATTCCACATAGCCTCCAATTGAGTAATAGTCCCTTGCCAAGTGCCTCCTTGCTTTTTAATAGAAAGGTATTGTCCTAAGCTAGGATTACTATCAAGAAAAATTGCCAAGGGCTTTACTTGGTTTTGCAAAGATTCGAAATGAAAATCAGCTACCACACCTATGATTTCAAATGTAGTATTATTCCAAGATTCAATTTTTTGACCAATAGGGTCATCTGCTATGCCTAGTTCGGTTATTGCTGCTTCATTGAAAATAATGGCACTGGAGTCTGCAAGAAAATTCTCAGAAAAATTGCGCCCTTTTGCAATAGGTATTTTATATACATTTAAGTAATTATGATCAGCAGTTAGCCATAAAAAAGTATGTTCTTTATCAGTTCCTAGTACTTGTATCTTTCTGTATCCATCGTAAATTCCTCCTGGTACAGTATAAGAAATACTTGCTTGTTTTATCTGGCTAAGCTGTTCAATCTTTTCTTTGTAATTGTAGATGTTTTTTTCTAGTGAATTAGCTTGCTTAATCAATAATAATTGCTCTTTTTCAAAACCAACTTCATAGTTTTTTTGAAACTGATACTGCTTGTAAATAAAAAGCGTGCTTATCATTAAAATCAAAGCAATACAAAATTGAATAGTAATAAGGATATTTTTCAAACTCCATTTGTTTGAATTTATCTGATTTTTCCCCTTCAGTGCTTTCAGTGGATTGAATCGGCTTATAACGATTGCAGGATAAAAACCGGATGCTATTCCTGTGAGTAAAGTAATACCTACTATGCCCATCCAATGGTAGAGGGCTAGTGTTCCTAAGGCTAAAGTTTTACCTGTAAGTTGATTAAACGTGGGAAGCAGTAAATATAAAGATAATAGCGCCAGTAAAAGCGCTACTATTGTCATTAAAATAGTCTCAGCAATAAATTGCCATACTAAAGCTACACGATTGGTTCCTAACACCTTGCGAATGCAAATTTCTTTAGCACGTTCAAAAGCTTTCACTATACTCAAGTTGATAAAATTTACGCATGCCAATAACAATACTACAAAGGCAATTACCGAAAATAGTGTTACATATTTCAAATAACCTTCTCTCTGGAGATGAATATCGATGACAGGCTCAAAGTAATAGCCATAATTATCAGCTTGGTGTTGTAGATTTTCCATAGAAATTCCAACACGACTTACAAACTGAGGCCAAACATAAGTTTGCTCTATTTGATGGAGCCTCTGTGATAAAGAATTTAATGAAATACCGGGTTTTAATTTCACATAATTACACACACCACTTGGCAACCAGCTATTTTCGTGATAGGAATTATAAGCATATAGATGTTTTATACTAATAACACCATCAAAAAGGAGGTGACTTTGCTTAGGAACATCTTCCATCACTCCCGTTACCAGAAATATATCTTCATTATTCTTATATACCTGACCGAGCGCCTTATCACGCCAATCTGCTCCAAAGTAACTTTTTGCCATAGAAAGGGAAATAACCAATGAGTTTGTACCTTCTAAAGCTGTTTTAGGATTCCCGAGCAAAAGCTTATAACTAAAAAACTCAAAGAAGTTTTCATTTGCTTGAATTACCTGAAAACCACCCAGTACTTTTTCCTCATAACGAAAGGCGCATTCATAGGCAGGGAAAATAGTAGCTGTACTTACTACTTCAGGAAAGCTCTCTTCTAAAACACCTGCTAATTGGGCAGAAGTTTCCGGCCAATCATACTCTTTTTCACCAATAAAAAAGGCATGTCTCATCCGAAATATATTTTCAGCTTCAGTAAAATGTCGATCATAGCTCAATTCATCAGCTACATACAAGCCTAAAGCAATACTAGTAGCTAAGCCTATTGCTAAACCTAAAATATTTATAAAAGTAAAAGCATTGTGTTTTATAATATTTCTAAAAAATATGATAAGGTAGCTTTTTAACATGTGCATTTAATTGTTTAAATCTACTTTCACCCGAAATTTTCATTTTTTCTTTCGATATTCCAATACTTTTGCAGTAAAGCGATTATATTTTGCAGCCTAATAACAGGATTCAATTAGCTATAAAAACTTGTAGTTAGTTCTTAGCAATTTTTCTTTTACCTTTTTATCTTAATTCGTGATTTCTATCAGATAAGTAAATTACGATACCCAAAGAGGTGATGTATACTTCAACACGCCAAGATTATTGATTTTTCAAATGATTGAAATTTGAGGGAGAACAAGCTGATAAACTTCGCTGAAAACTCCTCTGAGTTACTATTTTCGAGC
>JBCDJE010000708.1:0-2758 GCA_038748185.1 Bacteroidota bacterium | reverse complement strand
TTTATAGATTTGCACCACTAAAAATAAATGCTCCGTTCGTCTAGGGGTTAGGACGCCAGGTTTTCATCCTGGTAACAGGGGTTCGATTCCCCTACGGAGTACTAATTTTATTGAAATATAGAGAGATACAAATGCTCCGTTCGTCTAGGGGTTAGGACGCCAGGTTTTCATCCTGGTAACAGGGGTTCGATTCCCCTACGGAGTACGAAGGAAGCTATAAGCTTCCTTTTTTTATTTGGTAGCCTCTACTTTTGAAGAAAGAATAATTTCATCTCCGCAATTTGAGCAAAATGGTAAATGTGCATAATTCTTATTACCGCATTTTTTACAATCTGTAAAAAGTTCTAAACCACAATGCCTACAAAAGCTACTGACTAACTTAAACATATCTTCTCCATTCCCAGCTTTTATTTTCGGATTATCCCATTTCCTCAGAATAAAATCTTTACCACATGAAGGACAAAAATGATTGTTGAGTGCCTTTTCAGCAGTTTCTGTTTTTACACGTTTAGCTCTTTCAGTTGAAGATTCTTTCAATTCAGCTTTCTTCTTTTCAATAAAAGATCGGATTCTATTGATGGCATAAATACCAAGCACAACTGATAGAATTATACCTACTGTGTACCTTATATACCCTCCATAGCTTGGTAAGTAAGGCACTAGCCCAAAGAAAAATACATAAACTGAAAACAGGATAAAACCTAAAAAAAGTGGCCAGTATTTATTTTGCCTGTATTTTACCAAAAAGAAAATACCCAATGCAAGAATTGGAAATGCAAAAAGTAATCTTTTTAAAAATACCTTTAGATCGTAAGTACGAATAGCAGCATTGTATTTTTCAGAAGCATTTTTTTGCTCTTTATCTAGTAAATCTTCTAACCCAGTGCGACTAGTATAAAAAGTTTCTATTTCTAGCTGGTTACTAGCCAGTTCCGAACGCCACTCTTGTTCTATTTTATAAAATGAATCAAGCTTTTCTGCTCTTTGCAATACCTCTTTATCTTCTTTTGGTGAGCCAATGGTTTGCCTTGCCGCTAGCCAGTTTTCGAAAGATTGCTTTTCATTATCGTAGTTGCTTTTGGCAATATTTATAGTTTGGTTGATTCGCTCATTTTTCACTCTGATATCTTCAACCTGATTGTCAATTAATTTAAGTTCATTTCTCAGGCTATCAACTTTAGCACGATTTTCAAATGAAGTAAAATCAGGTCTATCTGACCAATCATCGATATCGTCAATTATATTACTACTTAATAGAATAAGAAATATGCATAATACGAAAGCAATTGAAAAGTTGACAAGCTTGGAGGTTCTTTCAAGCTTTTTGCTATTTAATTCCATAAGTTAAAAAAATAAAAGAAAGCGTTAATATAGCTAATCTTTCAATAATCCCATCAAATATGCTCCATATCCACTTTTAATTAAAGGCTTAGCTAGTTCTTCTAATTGTGGAGCATCTATGTAATTCATTAAAAAGGCAACCTCTTCAGGACAACCAATTTTTAAACCTTGCCTTGCTTCTATTACTTGTACAAATTGTGTAGCCTGCATTAATGAATTAAAAGTACCCGTATCTAACCAAGCTGTCCCTTTATCCATGATTCCTACTTTTAACTTTCCAGCTTTAAGATATTCGCTATTTACATCGGTAATTTCATATTCACCTCTGGCTGAAGGTTGAATATTTTTTGCAATTTCAACAACTTCGTTATCGTAAAAGTAAAGCCCGGGTACTGCATAGTTAGATTGTGGTTGCTTAGGTTTTTCTTCTATACTTATTGCCTTTTTATCATTATCGAAAGCAACAACACCATAACGTTCAGGGTCTGATACATGATAGGCAAAAACAACTCCCCCATCCGGATCATTATTTTCCTGTAAAGTGTCCTGGAGACCAGTACCATAAAATATATTATCACCTAAAATCAGGGCTACTTTGTCGTTACCAATAAATGATTCCCCTATTACAAATGCTTGAGCCAAACCGTTAGGTTCAGGCTGTACAGCATAAGAAAAGCTACAACCTAACTGACTACCATCACCCAATAAGTGTTTGAAAAGTGGCATGTCTTTAGGTGTTGAAATAATGAGTATTTCCCTAATATTTGCTACCATTAGTGTGGAAAGCGGGTAGTAAATCATAGGTTTATCATAAATTGGCATTAGCTGCTTACTAACTGAATAGGTAAGAGGATGCAATCGCGTGCCTGAACCACCTGCCAAGATTATTCCTTTCATAATTAATTATTGTGATTTTTTAATAGGGCAAAAATGAAAATTTTTGCTTAAACTCTTCAAGTTCAGCGTATAAATTATTTTCTTCCAAAGAAATAATACTTGCTATATTTTCATCCTTCGCTGCACTTAAACTTCTCAACTCAACATCATTTAAGGTATGTAGGGTCTCTATCTCAGGATATATTTCTTTAATTTTTAAAGCAATTTCATTAATGCTTAAATTCTGCTCAAACAAATTATAAGTGCCCGATGGTAAATCTTTGCGAATAAGCATTACCAAAGCCCTAATTATTTTGTCTATGTGGATAAAAGGTCTTTTTTGTTTTCCTCCTCCTTCAACTTGAATGATTTTCTGAAAATGTGCTCCAAACATAAATTTATTAATCACGGCATCAAAACGCATACTTCGACTATACCCGTAAACATTTCCACACCTTAAAATCAACATTTGAGTTTTATCGAATAACCGCTCCAACATTTTTTCTCCATTCAGCTTTGAAATACCATAATAGGTACTTGG
>JBCDJE010000707.1:0-2760 GCA_038748185.1 Bacteroidota bacterium | reverse complement strand
TTTCGACTTATGAAATAATAAACCAAAATTTGATATCAATTAAAATTTCCCCTCTTCATATTTCCATATTTTACACTAAGTCATATAATTTAGCTTACTTAGCAATAACAATTAAAGGAGTTTTCTACATTTATTAGCTAGTATAAAGCTTAATCGATATAATTTTTTGCTAATGGTAAACCCATCAAGACTTTTGCTATTACTTTTTTATGTAGGGCTTATGTCGGGATTAGTGATGTTACTTTCTCCAGAGAAGCTAAGCCTACCTAGCAATACTATTCTAAAAGTGTTTACATGGAATGATGCCTTTGGGCAACCCAAACCGAAAGTTGACATTTCTAACATTGTTGCCTTAGAAGCATCAGTAAAAAAAGAAGAGGAAGAAGCTTCTTCTGAAAAAGGTATTACTGAGGTAAGTAAAATTATAAATTATCAAGAAGATGTTTCCGAGAAATTACGGAGCTTTAAAGTACACATTCAATTTCCAAAAGGAAAAGAAAACGCCTTAGATAATTTTTTTGCTGAATTACGAGATTTATCAAGCAAAAATGAACTAATCAGAATTATTCATTACGGCGATTCCCAATTAGAAGGAGATCGAATAAGTGATTATTTGAGAAATAGATTTCAGAAACGTTTTGGCGGTTGTGGTATTGGATTAGCACCACTTACTTTAGTAAACAATGTGAGTAGCACATTCTGGCAAAAGACTAGTGAAAATTGGGTGCGATATTCTACTTATGGTGCAGAAAGGAAGCAACCTACTCACAAATATTACGGATTGTTAGGGCATTATTTTTCATTATACGATTACGAATTAAATCCTAGTAGTCCTTATAAAGGTTGGTCGCAGTTCTCAAGAAATGCTAAAACTTATAAAAGGTTTAATGCGGTTGAGCAAGTTACACTTTTATATAGAAACCGAAAAGCTCCATTACACCTTAAATTAACTTTAAATGGTGTAAAATCTGCCGATGAAGATCTGCCAATTTCAAATAAGCTAACTATGCGAAAGTTTAAGCTCAATGGTAATTTCCAAAAAGCTAAATTTGAGCTAAGCAGTAACGGCGCTCCTGACTTATATGTTGTTGCGTTTGATTGCCAAAGAGGTATAGCATTAGATAATGTAGCTATGCGTGGAAGCTCAGGAATAGAGTTTACCCAAATCAATAGAAATTTTTATAGAGAGCAGATCAAAAAATTGAATGTTAAATTCTTGATTGTGCAATTTGGTGTAAACGTAATACCTAATATAACCGAAGATTACGGTTTTTATAGGTACTCTCTGGCAAAGCAACTGAAATATTTGAAATCCCTCAATCCAGGTCTAGATATTTTAGTAGTAGGCGTTTCAGATATGTCACGTAAAGAAGGAACTGATTATGAAAGTTACCCAAATGTTAAACTGGTGAGAGATGCGCAAAAAGCAGCAGCATTTGATGCGGGTTGTGCTTTTTGGGATTTATACCAAGCGATGGGGGGAGAAAATGCTATGGTAAGTTGGGTAAATGCCGATCCACCTATGGGGCATACCGACTATACCCATTTTACACCTAGGGGTGCAAAGCTAGTTGCAGAAATGATGTATTCTGAAATTATGCGAGCTTATGAGGGGTATAAAACACGAACTATTGTTCAATAGTCAATAAAAGACTAATAAAATAATACATCGTTTAAAACCTAAAATATTACTTGCTGTGTAAAATAGAATTTATTACATGTATGATGAAGTATGGGATTTTAATAAAAAACTTATGGGGTTTAATTTTTTGCTTTTCAATACTTCAAATTTTTGGGAATTATATTTTTGCACAAAGTAGACAAGATGATCTCTGGTATCTCGATTATGGTTTTATTAACTACGAAGATAATCGCGTACTCTCTTTTCAACCAAATGCACTCAATCACTTTTTTACCAAACTACAAAGGCTCGAAACAAAAAAAGATTGTCAAGTGCAAGTAATGCACCTTGGAGACTCACATATACAAGCCGATATGTTTTCCGGTAAAGTTCGGGAGAAAATTATGCAAGATCAACGCTTTCCTATGTCAGCTCGTGGATTCGTTTTCCCTTATAGTGCGGCCCGTACAAACAATCCTTATAATTATAAGACCTTTTTTTCGGGAGGTTGGACCGGTAAGAGAAGCGTACGAAGTAAAGATAGAAGCCGTTGGGGCATGAGTGGTATATCAATTGAAACCAATGCTCAAGGAGCAAGTTTTTCCCTTCATCCTAACATAGAAAATTTTAATTATGCAATTAGAAAAGTAAAAATTTTTTATCCTAACACCGATCCAAATTCATTTGATATAGTTCCTAAAATAAGTATAGAAAACTCTATTTCAGGCTACTTTGTAGGTGATGGTTATGTAGAGTTTACTTTTAGAAAGCCTCTAACAGCTGTTGAGTTGGTTGTAACCAAAAGCCGGGAAGGTCAGAGTAAATTTGTTTTGCAAGGTGTCACATTAGAAAATACAGAGCCGGGTGTTATTTATAGTGCCTCTGGAGTAAACTCAGCCGATGTAAATAGCTATTTCCGTTGTCAAGATTTTGAAAAAAATGTAGGAGCCCTTTCTCCTGATCTAGTAATTATATCACTTGGTACAAACGATGCCTATATGTATGCTTTTAATAGGCAACAATTTAAAACCAATATGCGCATATTGGTAAGTAGAATAAAAAATGCTTCTCCACAAACCTCAATATTACTAACTACTCCTGCCGATAATTTCAGAAGAAGACGCTATCCGAATAAAAAT
>JBCDJE010000706.1:0-2761 GCA_038748185.1 Bacteroidota bacterium | reverse complement strand
ATATAATGTCTTTGAAAAGACTTGATAGAACCCTTCTTAAAAAAAAACCATATCCCGAAAAAGTCTTACAATTTGGGGAAGGTAACTTCTTAAGGGCGTTTGTAAACTGGTGCATTGATACCATGAATAAAAAAAACCTGCTTAATGCAGGTGTAGTGGTAGTTCAACCCATTGAAAATGGATTAGTAGACCTATTAAATGAGCAAGAAGGGTTATACACTTTGTACCTCAATGGTATAAAAAATGGGGAAGCGGTAAGTGAGCATCAGGTAATTGATTGTATAACCAGAGGAATCAATCCTTACAACGAATACCAAGCCTTTATACAAACCGCTGAAAACCCTGAGATGGAACTGATTTTCTCGAATACTACTGAAGCGGGAATTACTTTTAAAGGCGAAACGCCCAATGATAATGAAACACCTATTAGTTTTCCTGGAAAACTAACTGCTTGGCTACATCGCCGCTATTGCTTTTTTAATGGAGATACTACAAAAGGACTCACTATCATTCCTTGCGAGCTCATCAATTACAATGGTAAAATACTACAAGAAGTCATACTGAAATATGCCGAACTTTGGAAATTAGGAACCGATTTTACCAACTGGCTACAAGAAAGTTGTACTTTCTGTAACACTTTAGTTGATAGAATTGTACCCGGTTATCCTAAAGAAAAAGCTGATAAGCTTTGTGAAACACTAGGCTATGAAGATAAATTGATCGTAGAAGGTGAACAGTTTCACCTTTGGGTAATAGAAGTATCACAACAGGTGAGCAATGTATTCCCTGCTGATAAAGCTGGGCTAAATGTATTATTTACTGATAACCAAGCACCATATAGAAGCCGAAAAGTAAGAATACTAAATGGTGCACACACGGCAATAGTACCTGTAGGATTACTATTCGGCATAGAAACAGTAAAAAATGTACTTGACAATGACCACTTGAGTCATTTTGTAAAACAAGCTATTTTCGAGGAAATCATTCCCACTCTTGATCTTCCAGAAGATGAGTTGACTACTTTTGCCAATGAAGTGCTTGATCGATTTAGAAATCCTTTTATTAAGCATTTTCTAATTAGCATCTCTTTAAACTCTCATGCTAAATACAATACACGCCTCCTCCCTTCTGTATTAGAATATCATAATAGAAAAGGAAAGCTTCCCAAAAAATTAGTATTTGCATTGGCTGCATTAATCCAATTATTCAGAGATAAAGAAAAAAAATTCGCAGGTTTGTTAAAAGATGATATTGAGGTATTAGAAACTTATCAACAATTAAAAATGATTGAAACTGATAACTATAAGGAAATTGTAGATAAAGTTTTTGCGCTAGATACAATATGGGGAGGAAAACTTAATCAGTTACCAAAACTTAGCGAAACAACTGCCTCTTATTTAGAAGCAATCAATCAAAAGGGAATAAATAAAGTATTGGAGGAAATAATAAATTAGAAATACTTAACTGATCGCATCTAAATCTATATTATCATCAAGCTCATCTATCTCTGCTTTTTCAATAAAATCATATCTCCGTATTAGATAAAGCTCGTCAAGGCTTTTATTTCGTATTTTTCCGAAGCAGGTTTGGTTGCCATCAAGATGTGCTACATTGTTTCTATCTAAGCAAATGATAAATTGAGAACCTGATGTGTTTAATCCAACATTACACATGGAAAGTACACCAATATCATGGAATTGCTTTAGTCCATTCAATTCGCTTTTGATAAAGTAACCTGGACCGCTGGTACCATCACCCTTAGGACATCCTGTCTTCACAAGCGTATCATGAACAAATTGATAGAAAATGAGTCCATTGTAAAAACCATTTTCAATAAGTTCAATAAAATTTTCTATTGTTGCTGGAGCATCTTCGGTATATAATTCAGCTTCTATTATTCCTTTTGAGGTATAAAATCTTACAATTTTCAAGGAACAATAAATTTGAAACCAATCGCATGCACATTTATAATCTGAATGGAAGGATCGTCTTTTAAGTACTTTCTCAGTCTAGACATAAATACATCTAAACTTCTTCCTGCATAATAATCGTCGTTCTGCCAAACTTCTTGTAAGATAAATTCCCTTCTAATTAAATCGTTCCTATGCTTATAAAGAAAATGAAGTAATTCCGTTTCCCTTGCTGTTAATTTTCTAAACTCATCATTTTCTCCGAAATATAACTTTTGATAAGGTACATCTAAAGTATATTTCCCAACTGCAAGCTTTGCATTATCGTCTTCTTCTTGTGCAGGAGCTTTGGGTTTACTTTGTTGCCTTTTCATAATCACCTCTATTCTCAGTAGCAGTTCTTCCATATCGAAAGGCTTAGTGAGATAATCATCAGCACCAATTTTAAAGGCTTTGATTTTATCTTTCGCTAATGTTTTTGAGGTGATAAATAAAATCGGAACGTATTCATCTAATTTTCTAACTTCTTGTGCTAATGTAAACCCATCTTTATAAGGCATCATCACATCAAAAATACAAATATCAAAGCTGTGATTGTTAAACGAATTAAAACCTGCTTTTCCATTGTCACAGTATACTACATCGTAGTTTCTAATATCAAGATACCTTTTAACTAACTTGGCAATAATTCTATCATCTTCTACTAGTAGTACTTTGGCTTTCTTATTCATACTCATATGATTTGGTATTATATTTCTCTTATTAATCTAAACTGTGCTAAGTTTATTTAACTTAGATTTAGAAACGTTAACATTTCAACAATATTCTACATATCATATTATGAATTGTTT
>JBCDJE010000705.1:0-2780 GCA_038748185.1 Bacteroidota bacterium | reverse complement strand
ATAGAGATAATCTGAATAAAAAAGCAACCTATGTAATGGTTGCTTTTTTGTTTTTCTATTACTCTTCTCCCATAAAAGGATATTTAAAATCTGTTGCAGGGACAAAAGTTTCTTTAATTGTGCGAGGAGAAACCCAACGTAATAAATTGAGTTTAGAACCAGCCTTGTCATTTGTTCCGGAAGCTCTACTGCCACCAAAAGGTTGCTGCCCTACTACTGCGCCAGTAGGCTTATCATTGATATAAAAATTTCCTGCAGAATGGGTAAGTTTTTTTGTAGCAAACTCTATTGCATAGCGATCTTGGGCAAATACAGCACCCGTAAGTGCATAAGGCGAGGTATTATCCACCATATAAAGTGCCTCTTCAAAATACTCTGCATCATATACATATATAGTTAATACAGGACCAAAAATTTCTTCTTGCATGGTAGTAAACTGGTTATCAGCAGCTTTAATAATGGTTGGTTCTATGAAATAACCAGTTGATTTGTCGTATCCACCGCCAACAACGAGTTCTGCAACAGGAGATTCCTTTGCCAAGTCAATATAATTAGCAATTTTATCAAAAGCCCGCTCATCAATTACTGCAGTAAAAAAGTTACTAAAATCTTCAGGAGACCCCATTTTTATAGCCTTTACATCTTCAAGTAAATATCCTTTTACCTCTTCCCATAAGTTAGAAGGTATATAAGCCCTAGATGCAGCAGAACATTTTTGTCCTTGGAATTCAAAAGCACCACGGGTTAAGGCTGTTGCTAAGACTTTGGCATCGGCAGATTTATGGGCAATTACAAAGTCTTTCCCTCCGGTTTCACCTACAATACGTGGATAGGTTTTATACTTATCAATATTCATCCCTATTGTTTTCCATAAGCTGCGGAATACACCCGTACTACCGGTAAAATGTAGCCCGGCAAAGTCAGGATGATTGAAAATCACTTCTCCAGCTACAGGCCCATCTACATAAATTAGGTTGATAACACCATCTGGCATTCCTGCTTCTCTAAATACTTTCATTACTACATTGGCTGCATACACTTGTGAGTAGGCAGGCTTCCAAACCACAGTATTACCCATGAGTGCTGGAGCTGCCGGAAGGTTCCCAGCAATCGCAGTGAAGTTGAAAGGGGTAATAGCAAATATGAAACCTTCAAGTGGTCGTTGCTCTAACCTATTCCATATACCTGGTGATGATGCAGGCTGCTCTTGGTAAATCTCCGTCATGTATTTCACATTAAAGCGAAGAAAATCGATCAATTCACAAGCAGCATCAATTTCAGCCTGAAAAGCCGTTTTTGATTGTCCCAACATGGTAGCAGCGTTTATTTCCGCTCGATAAGGACCGGAAATCAAATCTGCCGCTTTTAAAAAAATACTGGCACGGTGTTCCCAAGAAATCTCTTCCCAAGCTTTTTTAGCACCCAAAGCAGCATTTACGGCTTGCTTTGCATGCCCAGCATCTCCTTCAGAAAAATAACCCAATAGATGTTGATGGTCATGTGGCGGATTAAGTGGAATTTTATTTTCAGTATGAATTTGCTGATCGCCAATGTACATAGGTACATGCACTTCTTCAGCCCTCATTTTTTTTAACTTAGTTTGTAACTCAGCCCTTTCTGGAGTGCCAGGAGCATAAGAAAGAACAGGTTCATTGGTAGTTTCAGGTACATTAAAAAATCCTTTTAGCATGTTGTTATTTATTTGGAATGTTCATCAATAATTTTGTGGCAAAGGTAAGAAAATTATGGGTGGTAGTTATGGAAAACCAAGAACTGTCTAAAAGGGAAATAGCATTTAAGCTTTATGCTTGAAAGAACTGTGAAAGGCTGCCTTTTAATTTAACACATTTGTTTTCTTCAATTATTATCTCCCTAAATGAAAGAAGCTATTCAAATGAATAACACCATATTAATGAGGAACTTGGAAATACTTTTCCATTAGAATCCTATAGTAACCGTAAGTACTATACATCTTTGCATAAAAACTAATAGTAAATAATTTGCTTCAAGCATTAAATAAAGGCTGATATTTACATGATACAATTTGTAAAGTACCATAAATCATATGGTTCAAATACGGTTTTAAAGATTGATAACTTAGCGGTTCAGCCTGGTATTTATTGGATAAAGGGAGCTAACGGATCTGGGAAAAGTACCTTTCTAAAAACTATTGCTGGCATTATACATTTTGATGGTGATATTCTACTTAATCAACACATAAGTGTGAAAAAAAAGCCAGTTGCTTTTCGCAAGCTGGTGAATTTTGCAGAAGCTGAACCGATTTTTCCAACATTTTTGACCGGAAGAGAAATGGTAAAGTTATTCACTTCTACGAAGGGAGCACCTGGAGGGCAAGAGGCCTATTTTATTGACAGTATGCAGATGAATGATTATATAAATGAACCTATTGGTACATACTCTAGTGGCATGCTAAAAAAGCTTTCTATTGTTTTGGCATTTATAGGTAACCCTCAGCTAATTTTGTTAGATGAACCTTTGATTACTATTGATACTGAATCTCTCAAAATACTTTATAAATGGATTGAGGAAAAAAATCAAAAAGAGCATGTGAGTTTTTTCTTGTCATCACATCAGCCTTTAGATATAAATGAATTAACCCTTACCGATGCGCTTTTGGTTGACATGCAAACTGTAAAATTTAAACCTTAATGTTTTCGCCTTTAACTCGTGTGCTTATAAAAATATTTGCTAATGGTTTTTACAAGGTTCACTCTGGTCAATTACTATTTCTTTTTGTCACGTTCATCACTTACTTCTTT
>JBCDJE010000704.1:0-2780 GCA_038748185.1 Bacteroidota bacterium | reverse complement strand
GGAAGACCCCGCCGAGGAAGCGCCTGCTTATGTTTATCAGCGCACAGTAAGCCCTGAAGAGGCCCCAAGCATAGCGGAGTATGTAGAGATCGCCTTGGGGATTTTGGAAGCCTGTACATCAAAAATTACTGGCAAAAGATCCGGATTTTAGAAATAGTTCTTCTTTTAGTAGAGATATGGTAAATATTTTGGTAGGTGTTATTTGGCAAACAGCACTAGTAGTATTCCCTATTTACTTAGTGATTAGAGAAAATTATATGGCTGCTATTGCTTTTGGAGTAGCCGCAGTTACCACCTACATTTTAAAGCTTAACTGGTATGATAAACTTGAAGACTAGCGATTGATATAATAACAGCTAATTTAATTTAAAACATGAACCAATTTTACAAACAAAAAGTACTTGAACTTTTTAAAAATTATGCAGCGCTTACAAACAGAGAGAACATAAAACAAATTCAAGGGAATGGTATTTTTGATCGGTATGCCTATCCTGTTCTTACAGCTGCGCATGTGCCTGTTTTTTGGCGGTATGATTTGAGTGAGGTAGATAATCCGCACCTTATGGAAAGATTGGGCATTAATGCAGTATTTAATGCTGGTGCGATTGAATTGAATGGAAAAATTTGTGTAATTGCTCGAGTAGAAGGTTGGGACAGAAAATCTTTTTTTGCTGTAGCCGAAAGCGAGAATGGAGTTGATAACTTCAAGTTTTGGGACTTTCCTGTTGTGATCCCGGAGATTGATGATCCAGATACCAATACCTATGATATGAGGTTGGTAAAACATGAAGATGGATGGATTTACGGTTTATTTTGTGCAGAACGAAAAGACCAATCTCAGCCTGAAGACCTTTCTGCGGCAATAGCAGCTTGTGGGATTACTCGCACCAAAGATTTAGTGCATTGGGAACGCTTACCTGATTTAAAAACACCTGCTAACCAGCAAAGAAATTGTGTTTTGCATCCTGAGTTTGTAAATGGGAAATATGCTTTTTACACACGTCCGCTTTCACATTTTGCTGCTACAGGTACTGGAGCAGGTATTGGTTGGGGGCTTACTGATAGCATGGAAAACCCGGTGATTAACACAGAAAGTATTATTGATGAAAGGGTTTATCATACCATTAAAGAGGGAAAAAATGGACAAGGACCAGCACCAATAAAAACAGAAAAAGGTTGGTTACATCTTGCCCATGCTGTAAGAGATACTGCGGCAGGGATGCGTTATGTTTTGTATGCTTTTTTAACTGATTTAAATGACCCTTCTAAGATGATAAAACAGCCTGGTGGTTATTTTATGGCACCGGAAAATGAAGAAAGGATAGGAGATGTTTCAAATGTGTTATTTACCAATGGTTGGGTAGCGAAAGAGAATGGAGACTTGTTTATTTATTACGGCTCATCAGATACCCGATTGCATGTTGCTACAACAACAATAGACAAAATGCTTGATTATGTACTGAATACACCTGAAGATGGGTTACGTACTTATGTGAGTGTACAACAACGCACCCAACTGATCCGCAAAAACCTTGAAATTATGAAGCAATTGGATTTTGATGGATTGAATGATTAAATGAATATCTTTTTGAAATACTAACTTTTGATAATACCTAAGATAGTACTGCATAAGTTTTCTATGTTATTATGCAGTACTATAATGCTATTAAATATTTTACGTAGAAATGTTAAACCTGCTCTTGAAAAGCCTCCCAGCTTTTGGCAGCGATTTGTTCAGTAAGCTTTTCTAAATAATAGGAACCAGCAGCAGGGTCGGCCACCTTATCAAAATAAGCCTCGTCTTTTAAAATATTAGACACATTACGTGCAATATGCATAGAAAACTCGTCTGTTTCTTCTAGGTTTTCATTGTGTGGAAAAACAGTGAGCATATTGCAACCACCGATTATCCCCGACATTGCTTGGCTAGTGTTTGAAAGCATATTAAGATAAGGGTCTTCTTTGGTAGTTTCGTCTATCCTAACAGTAGTAAAAGCACTTATCACTAAATCAGCAGGATTAAAGTTGATACCATAACTATCGGCAATTTCGGTAAATAGAAAGCGCAATGCACGTATTCTGGCGATTTCAAAAAAGTAATTATTGCGCAAGTGCAAACCAAACGAAATTTGTGGGATGATCTCTTTGGCTTCTTTGCCTCGCTCAACTAATGTACTGGTTAGCTTTACTGCTTCAGCAAGTAGATCAGCTGTTTCAGTTGTATACATTAACTGAGTACTGCCTAAACTTATCTGTAGTTTATAGTTAGGTAATTGTGCTAATTGATCGAAGATACTGAATAACTCAGTTTCTCCTGCCTCAGCAAAATCACAAATAAGTTCACCATTTATCTTTTCCCGAGCAATATTCACTTTTTTTACATGGACTGATAAATTCTGTAAAAAATTCCCCGGCAGACCTTTTAAACGAAAAGAAACTACGCAATAGGATAACTCAATATTTTTAAGTAAAACACCTAAGTTATCAGAAGAAATAATAGAATTGATGTAAAAGACAATACCATCTGCACCAGTCTGTAAAGCTTTTAATGCTTGCTTATTAGCAATCTCTAAATCGTTTACTTCTATTTTTTGTAGGTTGGCCCAATAGCGATACCCGAAATCCGGGTTCTCTGTATTCAGTAAGCTGTTGTGTGTATGCGCCAGATCTTCTTCTATTTTGGCGATATCTGCACTATTGTAAAAAGGTTGCACATTAAAACCTTCTTCCGTTTGCCAAACCAGACTTTTTTCATATTCTTTTCCTTTTAAATCGGCAAT
>JBCDJE010000703.1:0-2789 GCA_038748185.1 Bacteroidota bacterium | reverse complement strand
GATAAAGCTTACAAAAAGCCTACTTTCATAATAGCCATAATACCTATTCTTTTCTTAATAATAGCACTTTCTATCAATGTATATATTTTTGGTGATGACGGGCTTTCAGGTTCTAATCAAACAATTTTGGTTTTAGCCTCTGCTGTAGCAGCTCTGGTAGCCTCAACATTGGGTTATACTTGGTCAGAATTGCTCAAAGGGGCAGTTAAAAGTATTAGTTCAGCGATGCCCTCTATGTTAATACTATTGCTTATTGGTTCACTAGCTGGCACTTGGCTGCTCAGTGGTATTGTTCCAGCACTTATTTATTATGGTTTACAGATTTTAAATCCCACTATTTTCCTATTTGCTGCTTGTATTGTTTGCGCTATTGTGTCTATAGCAACAGGTAGCTCTTGGTCAACCGTTGCTACAATAGGAATTGCACTACTGGGTATTGGAAAAGCATTAGGCTTAGATGAAGGGTTGATAGCAGGAGCTATTATCTCAGGTGCTTATTTTGGGGATAAAATGTCTCCACTTTCTGATACTACTAACCTTGCCCCGGCAGTAGCTGGTACTGATCTGTTTACACACATCAGGTATATGGCGTACACAACCATTCCTTCAATTACTATTACACTTATTATATTTTTAATAATTGGATTCTGGGGAATTGAAAATACTACAAGACCAGACATACAGGAAATTCTAGTTGCTATAGAAAATTCATTCAATATTACTCCCTTATTATTTATCGTACCAATCGTAGTAATTGGAATGATAATTAAAAAAGTACCTGCAATTCCTTCCTTACTCACCGGTTCCGTTTTAGGTGGTATTTTCGCAGTATTCTTTCAGCCACAAGTCTTAGAACAGATCGCTGGCAATGAAAATACTTTTGCTATAACTGCTTATATTGCCGTGATGAAAGCACTTTATGGTGATATTTCAATAACTACTGACAATGCTATAGTAAATGAATTGTTATCGAGTGGTGGGATGTATGGTATGCTAGGCACTATATGGTTAATACTTTGTGCTATGGTTTTTGGTGGGATTATGGAAATAAGTGGTTTACTACATAAAATTACCGAAGGTATTATTACTTTGGCTAACTCAACAGGCTCTTTAATTGCCTCAACAGCAGGAACTTGCCTGTTCTTTAACGTAACAGCTTCTGATCAATATTTAGCTATTGTAGTTCCTGGAAGAATGTATGCTGATACTTTCAAAGATCGAGGACTTGCTCCAGAAAACCTCAGTAGAACTTTAGAAGATTCAGCAACAGTAACTTCAGTACTAGTTCCTTGGAATACTTGTGGAGCAACGCAATCAGGCGTATTAGGAGTAGCTACTATCGCCTATGCACCTTATTGCTTCTTTTGCATTATCAGCCCCTTTATGACCATTTTATTCGGATTCCTAAATATCAAAATTCGAAAATTACAAAAGAAACAGGTACCAGTAGCTGCAATTTAGTGTATATCAAATAAGGAATAGTTAAAAAAAATCTCTTATATCAGAGATATTATCCAATGTGCTACATTGAGTTTTACTATACAAAACTGATATTTGATTTTTTGGAGATTTATTATCCTTCTATCTTTAGGGCAAGAAAAGTATATAGATTATGAAGTACTACAGCACAAATCAAGAAACTCCACTTACTACTTTAAAAGATGCTGTAATAAGAGGGCTTGCACCCGATAAAGGATTATACATGCCTGAAAATATTCCTTTACTACCAACTTCCTTTTTTTCGAAATTACATCAATTTTCATTACAAGAAATAGGCTATACAGTTGCAAAGTCTTTATTTGGAGATGCTGTTGAGCCTTTAGCATTAAAAAAAATCACTGAAGAAACCTTGAGTTTCGAAATTCCATTAGTGCAATTACGTGAAAAAATTTACACACTTGAACTATTTCATGGTCCCACCTGCGCCTTTAAAGATATAGGGGGAAGGTTTATGGCAAGAATGCTAGCCTATTTCACCAAAAATAATGATAGAGAAATTTATGTACTTACTGCTACTTCTGGCGATACCGGAAGTGCAGTTGCAAGTGGGTTTTATGAAGTTCCTGGAATTAAGGTAATTATTTTATACCCAAAAGGTAAGGTAAGCCACATTCAGGAGCAACAACTAACAACACATGGCAAAAATATAATTGCGCTTGAAGTAGAGGGCACTTTTGACGATTGTCAAAAAATTGTTAAAGAGGCATTCAATCATGAAAAACTAAGGCAAGATTTTATGCTTACTTCCGCTAATTCTATCAATCTAGCGCGTTTTCTCCCTCAATCTTTTTATTACTATCATGCAATTGCTCAACTTGGCTCAAAACCTAGGAAAGTTGTTTTTTCAGTACCTAGTGGAAATTTCGGTAATTTAACTGCTGGCATATTTGCATGGAAGTCTGGTTTACCAATTCATAAATTTATCGCAGCAACAAATATTAATGATGTAGTACCGGCATATCTTTCTTCAGGTATTTTTACGCCGAGGGCTTCAACAAAAACCTTAGCTAATGCTATGGATGTTGGAAACCCTAGTAATTTTGCCCGAATGTTAGAATTATTTAATAATGATCACGACCAAATGGCAGCACTCATTAGTGGTTATAAACTGAATGATAATGGAATTAAAGAATATTTGAAGAAAATCTACAAAGATTTTGGATACATTGCTGACCCACATGGTGCTATTGGATATGCAGCACTAAAAAATTTACTACAAGAAGATGAAACAGGTATTTTCTTGGAGACAGCTCATCCTGCAAAATTTATTGATACTACAGAAACTATTT
>JBCDJE010000702.1:0-2792 GCA_038748185.1 Bacteroidota bacterium | reverse complement strand
TAATGAGAATGATTTAAAAAAGCCTGGTTTCTTAATCGGGCTCTTTTATTTTAGGTTATCTTGTAAAATTCTAAATTCAAGAATAGGAGATATTCTATCATAAAGTATATGATAAACCGTGTTGATAATGGGTAAATCTAAACCTAACTCTATATTTATTTCATAAATGCACTTTACAGCATAATATCCTTCTGCAATCATTTCCATTTCAAGCTGTGCTGATCTCACTGAATACCCTCTACCAACCATATTACCAAAGGTGCGATTCCTACTAAACTGTGAATACGTTGTCACCAATAAATCCCCTAAATAAGCTGAACCACTTAAAATACGCTCCTTTGGGTTAATTTCGTTTACAAACAGTGCTATTTCCTGTAATGCATTAGCCACTAATACTGCTTGAAAGTTATCTCCGTAATTTAGTCCGTGTGCAATACCACAAGCTATGGCAATGATATTTTTAATTACTGCACTATATTCAACTCCATATAAATCTTCTACAGCATGGACATTTATAAAATGGCAGCTTAATAAAGTACATATTTGCCACGCAAAGGTTAAATTCTCAGCAGCAACAGTAAGATAAGATTGCTTTTCCATTGCTACTTCTTCTGCGTGGCAAGGACCGGCAATTACTGCTAAATCAATTGTATCTGTTCCAAAATGTTGATGTATAAAATCAGTAACAAGTAAGTTTTCATCGGGAATCATCCCTTTAATTGCAGAAATTATTTTTTTCCCCTTTAGTAATTCAGGAGCAATGCTTTTTAAAACATCTTTTATAAATGCTGCCGGCACTACTAACAGTAACCACTCTGAGTCTCTAACTACTTTTCCTATATCAACAGAAGGTTTTACTTTGTCTAAATGGATTTCTACTGCACTCAAATAGGCCGGATTGTGCTTGTAATCTAAAATATGTTTCACCTCCTCTTCATGTCGTACCCACCAATTTACTTGGTTGTTATTTTCAGTAAGTATTTTAATTAACGCAGTAGCCCAACTGCCACTTCCAATAACACCAATTACAGGTTTTGCACTTTCCATTGAGTTTCAATTAAATTTGAGATAAACGCAAACGCTTGCAAATGTAAAACACATAAATGCAAATTGATTTTTGTAGCAAATATTTAACAAAGAAGATTTGATGAGTTCAATCGGTAGCAAGTGAGGTAAAAGAAAACTTATTACCATCAAATAAACCCTTGTCAGAAAGTTTTAAAGACGGAATTACTAGTAGTGCCATAAAAGAAAGTGTCATAAAAGGAGCACTTAGTTTACTTCCTAATTTTTTTGCAAAAGTATCTATTTCGATATACTTTCTGGCAACTTTTAACCCATCATCAGTACTCATAAGTCCAGCAACAGATAATGGTAAAAGTTTTTCTTCTTCTAAGTTACAAGCAGCAACACCTCCTTTACTACCGATAACTAGATTAATTGCTTTTGTAAGCAGTTTATCGTCAGTGCCTACAGCAATAATATTATGAGAATCATGGGCTACACTCGATGCTATTGCTCCATATTTAATCCCAAAATTTTTAATAAATGCTATTGCCGGTTTTGAATCATTAAAACGATTAAGAACTACTATTTTCAATATATCTCTATCAACATCTGACACATAATTTCCATTTTCTATTTTCGCATTTTCTACTGCTAATTTTGTAATTAGTTCGCCGTCTTTAGGAATAATTACTTTTATTTTTTTTTTAGTTGCCGATATGGTTAATTCATTTTCATTTATCAAATTAATATTGAATTGATTTATGGGTTCTTCCACTATTTTGGGGATAAAAGACTTACCTTCTTCTGCTACCTTTTCTCCTTTAATATAGGTTTCTAGTATTTTAAAGCTTTCTAAATCTTCAACAAGGATGAAATCTGCATCATCTCCTTCTTGCAGTAAACCAACGGATAAATTGTAGTGTTTTACAGGATTGATACATGCCATTTGCAATACTTTAAATACATCATGTCCCAGACTTACAGCTCTTTTTACCAGTAAATTGATATGGCCTCTCACTAACTCATCAGGATGTTTGTCATCAGAACAAAACATCATTTTATTATAATGTTCATCTATAAGCGGATGCAATGCTTCGAAGTTTCTTGCTGCACTCCCTTCTCTTATGATAATTTGCATTCCATTTTGCAATTTGTGTAAAGCTTCTGAAGCAGTAAAACATTCATGATCTGTTGAAATACCAGCATTTATGTAGTTAATCGCATCATTATCAATTAGTCCAGGTGCATGTCCATCAATAGGTTTTCCTAGGTCTTTGGCAATTTGTATTTTTTGCATTACTTCATCATCTTTTTGAAGCACTCCAGGCCAATTCATCATTTCTGCCAAATAAGAAATTTCATCTTTTTGAAGTAAGAATCTGATTCCCTCAGCATCAATCGTTGCACCTGAAGTTTCAAAAGTTGTCGCAGGCACGCAAGAAGGTGCTCCAAAATTGAAATTAAAGGGCACTTTTTTTCCATTTTCTATCATAAACAAGACACCTTCAATACCTAAAACATTGGCAATTTCATGTGGATCTGAAACGGTAGCAACTGTACCATGTAAAACAGCCAAATGTGCAAATGCAGAAGGTATTAACATAGAACTTTCCACATGAATGTGGGCATCAATAAAGCCTGGAAGCAAAAAAGGCAGGTCAGCATCTTCTAATAAGGGTTCAATTTTTTGTATTTTCTTACCTGTGACAGTAAGTGAAATTGGTTTAATTTTTCGATTCACAATATCTACTAACTTCGCTTTTATCATTCTATTAGAAATGTTG
>JBCDJE010000701.1:0-2801 GCA_038748185.1 Bacteroidota bacterium | reverse complement strand
ATCTGTTTTTATTGAGCAGTTTTTCAGTTAGAAATTATAATTATTATCGGGATGTACCCGGTATTTTTTTGGTAATTATTCCTGCCAAAGTGAGATGAGTTTAAATGTGTATGCTATTATAAAGGAAAACCAATCTAAAGGGAAAAAATCACTAGCTATTTTGTTAGATCCTGATAAAATTGATTTCCAAAATATAGGTCAAACGATTCAGGTTTTATATCACATATCACCTGATATTATATTGGTTGGTGGAAGCCTAATGCTCAATAACGACCTTGATAAATTAGTAGAAGTTATTAAAAAGGAAACGCCTTTTGCAGTTATGCTATTTCCGGGTAGTAGCTTGCATATTTCGCCTAGCGCTGATGCTATCTTGTTTCTATCGCTTATTTCCGGCAGAAATCCGGAATTTTTAATAGGGCAACATGTGCATGCAGCGCCAATAATTAAAAGAACAGGGTTGGAGGTTATTTCTTGTGGGTACATGCTGGTAGATTGTGGTAAAGCTACCACTGCCAATTATATGAGCAATACATTGCCTATTCCTTATAATAAGCCAGAAATAGCTACTTGTACAGCACTTGCAGGTGAGTTATTGGGGTTAAAATCCATTTACTTAGATGGAGGAAGTGGCGCAGAGAAATATATTTCATCGGCAATGATTAAGCAAGTTAAGGCTTCGTTATCGATACCCCTTATTGTAGGCGGAGGTATACGCAGTGTGAAGGCAGCTATAGATTGCTACAGTGCCGGAGCTGATATGCTGGTTTTAGGAACAATTTTCGAAAAAGATGTAGCACTTACAACCGAAATATCAAGTATTCGGGAACACTTCTCAAAGTCATTGACTTCTAAATAATATTCTATTTTTTACTTTTGTAATTCATTCATGAAAATAATCTAGTGTATGGACATATTATTAGTTATTATTTTAGCTATAGTAATAGCTGAATTTGTATTAGAACGGGTGCTTGATTACCTCAACCAAAAGACTAGGTCAAACCAGCTGCCTGAAAGCCTGAAAGGGATTTACGATGATGAAAAATATAAGAAATCGCAAGATTATGCTGCGGCTAAAGATAGAATCGGTTTTATATCATCTATTTTTAGTTTTGTAGTAACGCTGCTAATGATTCTGGGCGGTTTTGCTTTGATCGATAATTTTGTAAGAGATTTAACTGATAATTCAATTTACCAATCTTTGCTGTTTTTTGCCGTAATTGGTATTGGCTCAGACCTTATAAGTACCCCATTTAGTATTTACAATACTTTTGTTATTGAAGAAAAATTTGGCTTTAATAAAATGAAAGCAGGTACCTTTATAGCTGATAAAATAAAGGGTTGGGTTTTAGGAGCAGTAATAGGTGGGGGGTTACTTTATTTATTTGTGCTTTTTTATGAGACTTTTCCAAACTACTTCTGGTTGTATGCTTGGGGAATCTTCATGGGCTTTACGCTGCTCATTACCATGTTTTATACCAACTTAATTGTTCCGCTTTTTAATAAGCTAAAACCCCTGGAAGCTGGTGAGCTAAGAACAGCAATCGAATCTTATGCTGCTTCGGTAAATTTTCCCCTGAAAAATATTATGGTGATAGATGGTTCTAAAAGAAGTACTAAAGCCAATGCTTACTTCAGTGGTTTGGGTGGAGCAAAAAATATTGTATTGTATGATACCCTTATTGAAAAACATAGTATTGATGAGTTGGTAGCAGTATTAGCACATGAAGTTGGGCATTATAAAAAGAAACACACTTTGCAAGGACTATTCATTTCGGCTTTTACTATGTTGGCCACGTTATTTGTATTAAGCTTAGTAATTAGCAATCCGGTTTTATCAGCTGCATTAGGAGCTAGTGCACCAAGTCTTCACATGGGTTTAATTGCGTTTTCTATTTTGTATAGCCCACTTTCAACTATTACAGGCTTACTTATGAATATCTTTTCAAGGAAAAATGAGTTTGAAGCAGATGCTTATGCCGCTCAAACATCTTCTGGGAAAGCATTAATGGATGCGTTAAAAAATCTATCGGTTGATACTTTGAGTAATCTCACACCACACAATTCTTATGTTTTCTTTTATTATTCTCATCCTCCTTTATTGAAAAGGCTTGGAGCTTTGGGGAGTTATACAAAACAAAAACAGGCTTAATTAATGTTGCTAAAATTATATGAATGCTATGGCCTTATAAGTCATAGCATTTTTTATTAAACCAACCATTTGCTTACAAAAAATAAAGCATTACTCCCTTAAACTTCATGGAATAACAGCAGGTTTTTACTAAAAAGTTAGTCTCATGAAAAAAATAGGTTTGCTACTTCAAATCACTTTTTTATTATGTGCTTGTGACCCTAATCGTAAAAAGAAAGTTGATCCTGAAATAAGGAAATATGGCACAACGGATAGCTCTGAGCTTTTCTTTAAAAATATGCGCCAGTATTATTACGATTTAGAAAATAAGGGAGAAGCGGGTCTGCATCTGTTTAGGTTAAAAGATAGAGTGTTGGCTCAAGAGCATCCTATCATAAATTTGAGTATCATTTTTAATTGGAGAAATGATGAAGCCTATTTGTATATGGAACCAAATAATTTCTTTTCTGACACAACTGAGTTCACCATTATTTGGAAAGATGTAGCAAATCAAAAGGAAGGAGCGTATCATTTCTTAAAAGGCAACCGTGATACTTATTTTACCTTTGCTGCACAAGTGTATAATAGCATTTTAGCAGAACACAATCTCTTTTATAAAGAAGACGATGGTTTAACACCATTATTAGTCTCTGATGTAGAACGAGATGTT